>JAWONR010000010.1:0-10302 GCA_033865115.1 Candidatus Persebacter sydneyensis
CAAGAATCGGCGTATTTACCCCCAAACTCCCATTTCTTGGAGTTTGAGACCGGTAACGGCGGCATAGTTTTTATTCGCCGCGGGATTCGCCGGACTGGGATGCGGAATCTTGTCAATCATCGTGCCGTTGCCTTCAAACAACAACCGCAAACGTTCTTCGGCGAAGTTGCCAATGCCAATTAAAGACTCCGGCGTTAATATCTCCACCGCCTTGCGCAAAAAATCATCACACGCCGCAAACAATGTTTCGCGTTCGGCGGCGGACAGTTTGTCGGGCGTGATATTCACACAACGCCGCTCATCCGACTGCAAAAACAACAACGGACAATAGTTAATGACAAAACGAGAATCAAAAAACTCCGCCGCATCCGCCGCATGATTGGAAAACATTCCCCACAACCGCCGTCCGCTGACTTCGGAACGCTTGCACTCAAAACCAAGCACCGGACGCGAAGGATGAAAATTAGCGGGCGCGCCGACTTTGCCGTGAATGTTCATCCAATCACGCACCGCATTAACTTCACCAAACGGCACACCGGTTTGCGCCATGCCCCACGGACCGGGATTCATTCCCAAAAACAAAACACGCTTGGGCGAATCACCGTATTTCTGTAAATACATGCGATGAGTCTCTTTGGCATAACGCAGAGGATTGTAAACATGAGTTACCGGCGCTTTGAATGTCATGTCATCACACCGCGCCGCCAATTGTGAAGTCGCCGTCCAAAGTCGTTTTGCGTAACTCATGACAACACCTTCGACAGTTCTTTTAATGAGTTCAAAGTCACGGTCGGTTGGAACTCTTTTTCCGGCCATTTGTCAAAGACCACATTCCCGCGATTAATCCACGCCGCCTGCCAACCCGCCGCGCGCGCGCCGATAATGTCAAACGGATTGGATGACACCAACCACACTGTTCGCCAGTCTGTGGATGATTTTCCAGTGTCGGAAGTTTCCGACACTATTGGCGGCGAAAACGCCAATGATTCTTCCGAGCGGTCTATGAAATACTTATAAACTTCCGGAGCCGGTTTATAAAGTTTCGTTGTTTCCACACTGACAACATCATTAAAATAACTCAACAACTCACAATTCCCCAAAACTTCACGCACCGCCGACTCTCCGCCGTTGGAAAAAGCAAAACGATGATGTCCCGGCTTCGCCGACAATTCCTTCAAACATTCCTCCGCATCAGGAAACGCCGGCAATCTCCCGTATTCTTTCATTAACGCCTTACGAGTTGATTCATCCGCCGACAAATTACGCTCCGCCAAAACAAAATCCAATGCTTGTCTTGTACATTCCGCAAAAGAAACATAACGGCGCATTAACGCGCGGCGAAAAGAGTATTCCAATTGTTTGTCTCGCCATCGCGCGGCGACCGCGGCGGAATCCGCGCCCGCCGTCTCTTCCAAGGCTCGCGCAATTCCCGCCGTATCCACCAAAGTGCCGTAAACATCAAAAGCCAAAGTCATAATCGCGAAAGTATAATCAAGCCGTCGCCTGTTGTCCTGTGCGTGTTTTGTGAGTATGCTGTCCGTATGCTGTTTATGACTTGTCTATTCTTGTGTAATTCGGGCGTAAATCATGTTCAAAAACCAGCCAAAACAATCACGGATGTTTTTGGCATGAGCACTCTCCGCTTTACAAACACTAAAAAGAATCAATATTGGGCAAACTAAGTGCAAAGAATGTGTAAAAACGCCGTGATAAAAAGAGATTATTTTTCGCGTTGTAAATCGCCTCCATATAACCGCCAAACTGAATCAGCATCTGGAATTGTGTTTGCAGGGACGGCGACAATGACCGCGCTGCCTTGTTTTTGCAACTCCGCCGCCAACTCCCAAATCAACGGCAAACCGGCGTCATCCAAATGAGCCGCCGGCTCATCCATCAAACACAACATCGGACGCGCCGCACGCGCGCGCGCCAAAGACACCCGCGCCCGCTCTCCTCCCGACAATTCACGCGCCGGCATGTCGGCAAGTGATGACAATCCCGCCCATTCCAAAGATTCTTCAACGCGCGCGGCGGATGCAAAAGCGACATTCTCTTTCACACTCGCGGCAAACATAAACGGTGACTGGTGCAACAACACCGCGCCGTCAATGCCGCGCCGTGAAGGTGACTGTTGGACGGAATTAAAACGCCACTCTTTTACGACATCCGGCAGCAACAATCCCGCCAATATCTTTAACAAAGTTGTTTTACCGCCTCCGTTCTCGCCGTAAATTAAAGTCCGCTCTCCGCCCTCCGCGGCAAAGTCTTGAACGGACAACACTTTTCGCCCGCCGAAACTCTTCTCCAAAAACCCAACGCTTAACATGCCGTTTGCCGTCCGTCTCCCTGAACCGCCGCCAACAATACTCCCGCCACAAGCGCCAAAGCCACCAACACCATTCCCAATGCAATGCCTTCGGCAAACATCCCCTTGCCGGTCTCCAACACAATCGCGGAGGTAATGTTGCGAGTATAGTGTGCGATGTTGCCGCCGACCATCAACGCACAACCGACTTCGGAAATCACACGTCCAAATCCCGCCAACAACGCCGCCGCCAGTCCAAAACGAGCTTCACGAAACGCCAAACGCGCGGTTTGCCAGCGTCCCGCGCCGAATGTCAACGCCGTCTCGCGCAATCGTGAGTCGTTTTTTTGTAAAGCCGACAATGCAAACATCGCCAACACCGGAAAGGCAATAATTGCCTGTCCCAACGCCATCGCCTGAGGTGTGAATAAAATCTCCCACGCCCCCAGCGCGCCCTGTCTCGACAACAACATGTACAACACCAATCCCACCGCCACCGTCGGAAAAGAAAGCATCCCCTGTAATATGACAACGAGCGCCCGTCTTCCAAAAAAATAATGTTCGGACAAAATTAACGCCAGCACAAACGCCAACGGCGCGGCAATCAACAACGCACCTCCCGACACCGACAATGATACGCCGATGATCTCCCACAATGCCGCGTCGCCCGAAAACAACAACCGCAACGCCTCCGCTGTCGCCGAATCCGACATTATGGCTTGTCCGCCGGCGCAAAAAGCGCCTCGCCATGATAACGATAATCACCTATTCGCTTTTGTGTCCGCGGTGAAGTCAGCCATTCCACAAACTTTTCCGACAACTCGCTTTTAACATGCGAATGTTTTTGTGCGGACACCGTCATCACAGTGTACACATTCCTCGCCCGCTCTCCGCCCGGCGGCAAAGCGCGCAACTTAATCTTGTCGCGAAACGCCAAATATGTCCCGTGGTCCGACAAAACATACGCCTCCAACTCATCCGCGATGAGTAATGCGCGTCCCATGCCGGCACCGGCTTCAATGTAATATTCATCGGACGGCATGACATCGGCAAACGCCCACAATGTCCGTTCTTTTTGATGAGTGCCGGAATCATCCCCGCGCGAAACAAAACGCACGCGGGCGGCGGCAATCTTTTTCAGGGCGGCGACAATGTCTTTTTCCTCCGCCGCGCGCGCCGCATCTTCAGACGGACCGACAATGATGAAATTGTTTGCCATGACTTCGCGGCGAATGGCGGCATAACCGTCTTTTGCGAATTGTTCCTCCGCCGCCGGCGCATGAGTCAAAACAACATCGGTGTCGCCTCGCCGCGCCAATGCCAGCGCGTGTCCGCTGCCGGCGACGACCGCCCGAACATCACATCCGCATTCGCGCTCAAAATCCGGCAACAAATAAGCCAGCAGTCCCGAATTTTCAACACTGGTCGTTGTCGCCAGCCGCAGTGACTCCTCGCCGCGGGCGAAAGGCGACAAAAACACCGCCAATATCAACAAAATGACGCGCATGACAATATTAAAAATCACATTTGCGCGCAATTCCATCCACCGCGCCCAAAAAAGACGGCTATAATTGCATGTCTTGCGGGGGCGTAGCTCAGCGGTAGAGCGTCCGGTTTGCATCCGGAAGGTCGCGGGTTCAATCCCCGCCGCCTCCACCAACATGGAAGACGCATCAACGGCGGCAGTGTTAAACAATATCCCAAACCCGCCGCGCGATGTTAATCAACCAAAAACTTGTTTGCATTTTTGAGAGACGTCTTCGGCGTTCATGGTGTAATCTTGTCCTCCGGGACGGGTCGCTTTAATCCCGGCGACAACGGAGGCATAACTGATAATTTGCGGCCACTTCCACTCCCGCGTAAGTCCGTATAACATACCGGCGCGATAGGCGTCTCCGCAACCGGTGGTGTCAACGGTCTCGCCAAACACCGCCGCCGAGGTTTGATGAGTTTTGCCGCCGCCGGAAACTTGTGAACCGTCAACGCCGCGGGTAATTACCATCGCCTGTTTTTCTCCGGGAACAAACACCGTGCCGGTGATCTTCTCCGCGGCGACATGTTCATCATGATTAAAAATGGCGATGTCGCAAATTGACAACATTTCATTCAACTCCGCCGCCGAAAAGAGTCCTATCGCCTGTCCGGGGTCAAAAATGAACGGTGTTTTCGTCTCCGCCAATTCACGTCCAAACCGCAACATGCCGTCTTTGCCGTTTGGACTGACAATTGCAAAAGCCGGCGGCGATGACAAATCACCAACGCCCTGTTCATGCGCGTGCGAGGTCGCACCCGGATGAAAGATGATAATTTGACTTTCATCATCATCGGCGGCGATAAACGCCTGCGCGGTAAACGCGCCTTCTATAATTTTCACCTGCGAATCATCAATGTCGGACAAGCGCAAATGCTCGCGATAAGGCGGGAAGTCTTCACCCGCCGTCGCCATCAACACGGGTGATTCGCCGAGTTGTCGCAGTCCATAGGCGATGTTGCCGGCGCAACCGCCAAATCTTCGCTGCAGGGAGGGCGCAACAAACGCCGCGCTAAATCCCGCGCTCATTGTTGACTCCAAGCGCGAGCCAAACCGCCCGCCCACGCGCATAATATAATCAAACGCCAGCGAACCGGTTACCAAAACATCTTTCATGCCCGTCTCCTTTGTGATTTGTTGTTTGTGAATTGTTAAGTGAAAAGTTTGTTAATTGTGAATTGTAAGTGAAACTGAAACCGGCGAGAAACTACAACTTCCAGGTATGGACGGGGTCGCCTTCTTCCTGTTTGTCGCGATAAGCGCGCACCATGTCGCGCATGCCCTGTTCGTCTCCGCCGTTGACGGCGACATAACGCCGCTGCCAAACACTGCCGTTTTGTCCGCGCTGAGTCCGCTGATTGATAATGCGCAGCCAAAACTTTGCCTCTTCATGCGCGATTCCCGCCAGTTGCAGTCCCTCAAAAGCATATTGCATCGCCCATTTCAGGATGAACTCGCGCAAATTAATGCTTTTGCCGAGCCAGAAAATTTCGGCGCTGAATCCGTCTCGTGCGGCGCGGTAAAAATTCCTGCGCACATTGGAAAGCGGCATGTTCTTTTTGGCGATATCCTCATGCTCTTCCAAAAAGTCACGGTGAAAGTAGTACACCAATCCGACAAAAAACGCGACATTCGCCGTCATGTCAATCGTTGTCGGACCGGCGGGAGTCACGCGGCTTTCAATGTACAAAGACGGGTTTTTGTCTTCGTCAAATTCCATTATCGGACGGTTCCATCTCAAAATATCGCGGTTGTGTAATATTAAATGCGTCATTGCTCCCACCGGCGTATCATGCACCGTCGGCAACACCGCCGACATCCCGCAGTTTACGCCAAACAAATCAAGTATTGAACCTTTTAGATAATCATGTCCAAAAACATCGCCGCATCGCCGTCCAAACTGCAAAGTGTCCGCGTTTTTACCGACATATCTTTCGTACATAATTTGTTCAAACAGCGGCACGCGGGTTTCTTCCCACAGTCGCCGTCCCATCAAAAACGGCGAATTCGCGCAGGCACCCACCATAATAAACGACACCAACTGTGCGGCGTTGTAAAACGCGGCGGACAATGGTTCCTCCACGCTCAATCGTATTTGCAGAGAATTCGCCGCGCCTTCCACGCCCAAATTGTCCGCTTCAAAATAGATTCCTTCACCGTAGCCGATATTGACCAAAAACGGACGGTTTTTATTAAGCATTCGCAGCTGCCTTTCCAAAGTGCGAAAGTGCAGGACATCGGTAATCATGTCGGATGAAAAATGCGTTTCGGTAAACGACGGCAAAATGCCAAACAACGACGCCCGCGCGCCCACCATGTCGGCGCAGCGTGAAGCGGCGCGGCGGTTGTTTTCCAACGATTCATACATGTCGGCAAAGGCGTCTTCACCCACCCGCACCGGCGCGATTTCAAATTCAACATTATATTTTGTCATTTCGCGGCGGGCGTTTACATTGGAGAAATATTCCAAAAACTGTTCGGATTCCGGCACCGGCATGCCGGAGTCATCCGCCAGACAACTTTCTATCGTACATCCCGCCAGCGCCGGTGATTTTTCGGCGTATTTTTTAGTCGCCGCCCACAAATACGCCTTTTCGGTTTCGCGGCGCAAGTTTTTGTCAAACTCGTGATAATTTTCCGGCGAAAAAGCCGTTTCTATCGTGCTGTTACAAACCGCATTTGATGCTTCGGCGCCGCCTTTTCCTGACGAAAGCCGAAGAGATGACGAAGCCGAGCTCATATCCCGCGGCGGTCACCCTCCCCGCTTCATGGTGTTGAAAAACTCCTCGTTGGTTTTGGCTTCGCGCATGCGGTCGAGCAAAAACTCGGTCGCCTTGTCGTCGTCCATCACCGCCATCGCCTTGCGCAACACCCACGCATTTTTCAGCACTTCTTCCGACAACAACAGTTCTTCACGGCGGGTGCCCGAACGTCCGATTTGCACCGACGGATAAATGCGTTTTTCCGCCAGTCGCCGGTCAAGGTGAATCTCCATGTTGCCGGTGCCTTTAAACTCCTCATAAATGACATCATCCATGCGCGAGCCGGTTTCTATCAGCGCGGTCGCGATAATTGTCAGCGAGCCGCCTTCTTCAATATTACGCGCGGCGCCAAAAAACCGTTTGGGACGTTGTAACGCCTGCGCGTCCACGCCGCCGGTCAGCACTCGTCCCGACACCGGTTGCACCGTGTTATACGCGCGCGCCAGACGGGTGATGGAATCCAACAAAATCACGACGTCTTTTCGCATTTCCACGAGTCGCTTGGCGCGTTCAATCACCATTTCCGCCACTTGTATATGGCGGGTTGCGGCTTCGTCAAAAGTGGAGGACAATACATCACCGCGCACCGAACGTTTCATTTCGGTGACTTCTTCGGGGCGCTCGTCTATCAGCAAAACCATTAACACGACATCGGGATGGTTTTCTTCTATGGCGTGGGCGATATGTTGCAACATCACTGTTTTACCGCTTTTGGGAGACGCCACCAAAAGTCCGCGTTGTCCGCGTCCGATGGGCGCGATAATGTCAATAATGCGTCCGGTGATGTTTTCTTCGGCGCGCATGTCGCGTTCCAGTTTTAGCATTTGGGTCGGAAACAGCGGTGTCAAATTCTCAAACAAAATCTTGGCGGAAGTCATGTCGCCGACCGGCATGCCGTTGACATGTTCGGGGTGTGCGAGGGCAAAGTAGCGTTCATTGTCGCGCGGCGTGCGGACATTTCCCGCGACCAAATCGCCGGTGACAATGCGATGACGGCGGATTTGATTCGGGCTGACATAAATGTCACCCGGACCGGCGGCGTAAGACTGGTCGGCAAACCGCAAAAACCCGTAACCTTCGTTTAGGACTTCCAGAGTGCCTTGTCCGTAAATGCGCTCGCCCATTTTGGCGCGGGCTTTAAGCATGGCGAACAATAACTCCTGCTTGCGCATGCGGGCGGGGTTTTCAACACCGGCATCCGCCGCCATTTTGACCAAATCACCGACATGCATGGCGCGCAACTCGTCCAACCTGACGACTGCGCCGTTGGGTTCTTGGGGTTGCGCCGCTTGAGCGGCTTCTTCTTCGACGTTTGCCGCTTCTAAACGGGCGATTTCGCCGGGTATTTTTTTGACAAATCGCTTACGCGGCGGGCGGTGTTGTTGTGGCATGTTATTTTTCATCTTCTGAAGCGCCGGCGCGGACGCTATCTTGAACAAATTGGACTAATTCGGGTTTGCCGGAGGCACCGATTTTTCGCCCGACCTCTGCGCCGTCTTTAAACAATAATATTGTGGGAATGGCGCGTACGCCGTATTTTTGCGCCAATTCGGGACTGTCATCAACATTGACTTTTGTCACTCGAAAATCGGTTTGTTCCGTGTTGAGTGCCTCTAATATCGGCGTGACCGCTTTGCAGGGGCCGCACCAGGGTGCCCAAAAATCGACCAATACAGGTATTGAGGCGCCGAGCACTTCGGCATCAAAATTGCCGTCATTAATTTCTAATATTTTGCTCATCGCAATTTCTCCGGGGGAAACATGGTAAAATAGACCTTGTTGGCGAAAGCCCGCTGGGGCGGACGCCATTATGACATATTTCGGCGTCAAAACCGAATTTTCACCCGCCGAAGGCGATGTGTAAAATTTGGGGCGCGCGCCGAAACAAACAACATGATACCACTTTTTAGCCACCACACCAAACTATTATGAAACTTTACGACTGCGATAAATGCGCCGCCTATTGCTGCGGCTACCCGATTATTGAGGCGTCCAAGAAGGATGTCCGCCGTATTGCGCGCCATTTTGGCGTTTCTTACGAAGAGGCGCGCGAAAAATACACCGAAAAGGAGAACAACCGCGTCCGCAAACTCCGCCAAAAACCGGACAAAAAGCTCAATACGCCGGTGTGCATGTTTCTCAATCAAAAAACCCGCCAATGCGGGATATATTCCGCCCGTCCGCAAATCTGCCGCGACCATCCGGGGGACAGATGTGAATGGAACGACCGCCGTGTGTTGGAATCCCTCAGCGGGCGCAAAGTCATCCGTCTCAAAGTCATGCCGTGGCAGACGGACGGTGATTATCCGCTGTATACCGCCCGCAAACTCCCGGCGCTGGTTCATGCCTACGCCGAAAACCGCGGCATTCTTCATCCAAAAGGAAAATCCTAATGGGCAAAACCGTCATTCACACCGACAAAGCGCCGGCGGCCATCGGCGCTTATTCACAGGCGGTGCGCGCCGGTGAATTATTGTTTATTTCCGGACAGATTCCGCTGGATCCGGCGACCGGTGAACTTGTCACCGGCGGTGCTGAAGCACAGATTGAGCGCGCTTTTCAGAATTTGTCGGCGGTATGCGAAGCCGGCGGAGGCGGACTGGACAATATTGTCAAACTTAATGTCTATCTGACGGATTTGTCGGATTTTGCCGCGGTGAACGAGGCGATGTCGCGTATGTTTTCGCGTCCATTTCCGGCGCGCGCCGCTGTCGGTATTGCCGCGTTGCCAAAAGGCGCGCGGGTGGAATTCGAAGCCGTAATGCAATGCCCGAATACCTGATTATTGGCGGCAAAGACTCTTCTCAGGCACTTGCCGCGCTGGCGGCGGCGGCGGACATTGCCGCCACAGGTGATGATGTCATCGTAGATATTATTGTTCCCACCGATGCCGCCGACATTGTTCGCATGAGTGAAGTCCCGCGCCGTGTGATTGCCGCCAACATCGCGCCGACTGCGCCTGATGGTTTTTCCCCGGACAAACCATCAGGCGGTTGGCGCGGCGTTTTATCCGCCGCCCAAACAGCGGCAAAAAGCGCCGCCAATGCCGCGACCAAAAACTTCGCTCAATATCGCGAATTGATGGATGAAATTCGCATGGTGCGTTATACCGCGGCGTTTGACACTGTCGCCGACGCCGCCGCATTGTTGGTCGCTCGCATGGCGAGTGCGGACAAAATTATTGGTTTTTCTGCCGGTGTTATTCCCGATGCCGCTCCCGGTGCAGTGTTGATGTATCACGAGCCGCGCGGCGTTCCATCTAATTTGCCGCATCGTGAAAAGTGTCGGCGTTTGGTTTCACAACAATTGGACTTTACATTAACGCCTACGCCGAAATGGCGGTTTCGCAGTTTTTCACCGCCGTCATGGGCGCCTTCGCCGCCGTTTATTTTAACCGGCGGACGAATTCCCGAGCCGTTTTCCGAAGTGCTCGCCGATGCCGGCATGCCGGTTGTAGAAACACCGTCCGATGCGACAGTTGAAGAAATATTCGCCGCCGCGACTGTTGCCTCCTCGGTTGCCGGCAGTGGATTAACAGCCGAACTTGCCGCCGCCGCGGGAACTCGCACATTTTTTATCGGGGGTGAAAAACATCGTCCGCCAGAGGCGACATTAACCGAATCACCCGCCGCATTACGCGAAGCGATTGTCGCGGCTCCGCCGTCTATTGAACCGACTCCGGCAATTGTTGAGAACGAAACGCC
>JAWONR010000011.1:0-9715 GCA_033865115.1 Candidatus Persebacter sydneyensis
GGCGAAGAGATAATGGCATCGGCGGCGGGAGAGCGAAACCATTCCGTTGTCGGCCAATAACCCCAGCCGGCGACAATAAACCGCATGCCGGCGGCTTGAGCCGCTTGTGCATCACGGGCGTCATCGCCAATATAAATACATCGCCGCGGCGGGACGCCGGCAATTTCCGCCGCCAACAACAGTGATTCCGGAGACGGTTTGCCGCGCGGACAGTCATCACCGGCGACCATCGCCGCCGCCGCGGGAGGAGAGTCGGGCAACAACATCTCCGGGTCTGTATTAAGAGAGAGATTATCGGCGATGGGTGAGAAATACTGCCTTGGTTTGTTGGTGATAATTCCCCATTTCCAACCGTCTTCTTTAAGCGAAGTCAAACATTCTTTCATGCCGCCGAATAAAAAAGTGCGTTGATAACCGCCGGCTTCATAACGCGCCAAAAAGTCCAAGCGCGCCGATTCATAATCAGGTGAATCTTCTTCAACGCCGGCGAGTTTTAGCAACGCGCGCGCGCCGCCGGAGACGGCGGGGCGAATGACTTCATATTCCGCGGGAGTTTGTCCGGCGGCGGTTTGCCATTCACGAAACGCCGCCGCCATGTCCGGTGCGGTATG
Source organism: Candidatus Persebacter sydneyensis (assembly GCA_033865115.1). Taxonomy (GTDB): domain Bacteria; phylum Pseudomonadota; class Gammaproteobacteria; order Tethybacterales; family Persebacteraceae; genus Persebacter; species Persebacter sydneyensis. The sequence goes on from JAWONR010000011.1 coordinate 612, forward strand.
CGCCAATGTGCCGTCAAAGTCAAAAAAAACAGCGCCGGTCATGTCCGCCGTTCCGCGGTTAGAAAGTAATTAACCGCCATGCGGTTTTCACGCAAAAAATAAGTGCGTCCAAAGAAGGAATAATCCATCCCGACAATCCGCCGTACTGAAAGTCCGCAGTCGTTGCAAAATCCCGTCAATGTGCGAGGAGGAATAAACCGCTCGTATTGATGGGTTCCGGGCGGCAGAATCTTTAACACTTGTTCCAGTCCGATGATAATTTTCGCCCATGCTTCCGGCGTTCGGTTAATGGTTGAAAACACGGCGACTCCGCCGGGTTTTAACATGGCCGCCGCATCGGCGACAACCGCCGCCGGGTCTTCGGCGTGTTCCAGCATTTCAAAACATGTCAGCACATCATATTTACCGGCGTCTTTCATATCGGGTTCGCCGCAGTGATAATCCACACGGACGCCGTTTTGTTCGGCGTGTGATTTGGCAGCTCCAATTGCGCCCGATGAAATGTCACAACCGGTTGTCCGCGCGCCGGCATGCGCCGCCGCCTCACAAAAGATGCCGCCGCCGCATCCCAGGTCCAAAAGTCGTTTGCCGCCCAGTGCGCCGCCCGCCGCGGACTCAACAACCCGCAAACGAAGCGGATTGATGTCATGCAACAGGCGAAATGCGCCGTCACGCCGCCACCAATCACCTTCATTAAAGAATTGTTCCGCCGTCATAAGATAAGTTTACCGCAAATCACCGATAATACTTTGATAACCGTTGTTGCCGGCGCGTCCGAGTCCTTTTAATTCAAAACCGATGGAATAGGAGCGTTTGGCGTCATTTTTGGCGGTGATTAGATTGCCGGCGCGCACAAACAAACTCCAACAACCGCATTCACCGCGGGTGACCAGGGCAATTTCCGATTCAGCGATTCGGTCATCACCGAGCAAATAGCGCGCCAAAAACGCCGCTTCGGTTGTGCCGCCCAAAGGCGAAGCACCGCCCAACAAGACACTTTCATCTTCACCAAAGACGCCGCCCGCCCGCACCAATCTTCCGCGGCCAAAGTCGGCGCGCGCATCAACATAAGCGCTTTCTATCTGACTGTCGGTGGGATTCCATTCCGCATCGCCTTTAATTTTCCACTTTCCGGTTTCACCTCGCAAAGCCGCCAACAAGTTGGCAAACCCGATTTCCGGAGGTGTTCCCTCATCCGGCAAAGTCACTTGCGGACGGCGAAAGTAATAACGTTGTGCCAGTTCCAAATAAAGTGATTCACGTCCGGCGTCCCGCCAGCGAAAGTCCGCGCCATAAGCCGCGACATGCGCATCCGCCGCGCGGTCGCCGCCGACAAAACGATTCCAGTCATAAATGCCGCCGGCGGAAAACCGCCGCAATGCGGTGTCATAAATCGGCGCGTCACTTTGAGTGGTTTCCGGCGCATAAGCATAAACGCCGCGCACTTGATAACTTCCGCCGCCGGGCAGCGGGCGGTCACCGAGTTCGGTGCGCAAACGCATATACGGCGTAATAAACGCCGCATCATCGTTAATGCCGGAGTTGGCGTCTCTGTTTTCCGCCGAGGTGTCGTTATATTTCACCGCATGAAAGCCGCTTTCGGGAAAAACCGCGGCGCCGCCAAAACCAAAACGCCGCGAGGCGCCGGCGCGCCACAACCATCTCTGTCCTGAAAGTTGTTGCGGGTCATTGGCGAGAAAGTTGGCGTATTCCCACTGTGAATTCCATGAATAAGCGCCGCTGCCGCCGTGGTGTGACACTTGTAACTGAGGCGCCAGGTCATGAGGCGGCGTGCCGGTGTAATTAATGGTTTTAAATGATTCATAAGCCAGTTGTCCGCGCCAGTCGCCGTGTTCATATTCCGCCCGTCCGCCGCGTGACAGATTGCGCATCGCCAACAATGATGAATCTTCCGAAAAATCGGCGAAATAATCCTCATCCGAAACATTGTCCGAGAAGGCATGAACTCGCCAATGCTGACTTTGCCACATGTGTGAAAAATTTTGTCGTCCGCGTCCGCCGTCTTTCGGCGCCCAAAACAATTCCGCATTGCCGAGATGGTCGTCCACCAGGTAGCGAAACTCGCCGCCCACCAGGAATCCATGATTGGCAAACCATTCGGGAGTTATGGTAGCGTCATAATTTTCCGCCAAAAACACATAATAAGGCTGTTTGAAGTGACCGCCTTCGCCGCTGTTATAACGCACTTCCGGAGGCAGAAAGCCGGAGCGTTTTCGGTCACTGGTGTACAAGCGAAAACGGGGAAAATACATGACTTTCGCACCGCCGGCGCGCAGCCATGCGTTGTTGACATCCACCTTGTCGCCCTGTTGTTTTGTTGATTCTGCGTATACCGACCATGCGGGAGTTTCACCCTTGCAGCTGGTCATGGAGGCGTTTTGTGCGATGAGCAGGTTGTTTTGAAAATAAAGTTTTTCACCGGTGGCGCGCAATCCGCTTTCGCCCATGTTAATGACGGCGTTTTCGGCTTCGCCGGTGTTTTGTCCGGGCCAATAGGTCAATGATTCGCCGCGCAAAACGCCCGCATTGTCCGGGGCGTGGAGTTCAAACTCATAGGGGGCGCGAAGTTCATCATTTTGCCGGTGATATTCCAACTGTTCGGTTTTTAGGAGATAGCCGTTAAAACATGCTTCCACATCGCCTTCGGCGTGAGCGATGTCTCGTCCGTACATTTTTCGGGCTTCTATTTTGATTTTTCCATCCGGCGCGTCCGCCGACCACGCGCCGCCGGCGACGGTTAAAGCAATTATGCCGAGAAAAATCCGATTTATCTTTGTCATGGGCGTTTAAACTCGTAATTGTAGCACCGCCGCCCGTGTGAATTTTTGCTTTTTTGCAAACAATGGCGGGTTTTGGGAATTTCGGGTAAAATTGACGGGTAATGGGCGGCAGCACACACAAAAAAGGCGAAATAATGAAGGAATTTTCTTCCAACTCTTCCATATTTGGAAATAAGACACTTGCGGCGGCGTATGACAATGCGCGCGGGAAAGATGAATGAAGTCCGCTTGTTCGTCTAATCTTCCCGTTAAATTCGCGCGCTGGTTGCGCCGACATGCCGGAGAATGTAAAATCACACCGCTTGCCGGTGACGCCAGTGCGCGGCAATATTATCGCGTTCGCGCGCGTGATAAAACTTATATCGCCATGCATTCTCCCAAAAGTGAAAAGCCGGAACAATTCTTAAAAGTAGGGAGGTTTTTGACAAAACACAAAGTGCGCGCGCCGCATGTCACAATTGGAAACGCCGGACATGGATTTATTCTCATGGAAGATTTTGGCGATGTTAATTATCTGTCGCGGACAAAAGACAAAGCGGGACGGTATGCCGCCGCGTGTCGTGCATTAATTCACATGCAAACTCTGCGTCCGCCGACATGGCTGCCGTCTTATGATGAACGGCTTTTGCGCCGTGAGATGACGTTGTATCCGACATGGTATCGCCGACAACTGCAACAAAAACCGCTTTCCACCGCCGCGCAAAAAATATTCCGCCGCGCCGCCGCGTTTGTTGTTCATGAATGTGCGATGATGCCGCGTGTTTTTGTTCATCGTGATTATCACGCGCGCAATTTGATGCATATTGACGGCGAGTCACCGGGGATTTTGGATTTTCAAGACGCCGTTGTCGGTCCGCCCGCTTATGATATTGTGTCTCTGTTACGAGATGCTTATGTTTTTCTGCCATTGCGCCGACAATATGAGTGGTTGGAACAATACCGCCGCGAAGCAGTCGCCGCCGGCGCGCCGTTGCCAAAATCGGAAGACGCCATGCGGCGTGATTTCAATATTGTCGGCGCGCAACGGGGATTGAAAGTGTTGGGAATTTTTGCCCGTTTGTATTTACGCGATGACAAACCCGGTTATTTACAAGACATGCCGCGCGTTTATAAACATTTGACCGCCGCTTGTCGCGCCGTTCCGGAACTTTCCGCCTTGGGCGAAGTTGTCGCCGAAGCACCGCCATGCAAGTAATTATTCTCTCCGCCGGACGAGGCGAGCGATTGCGTCCGCTGACTGACAACACTCCCAAACCGCTTCTTAAAGTGGGAGGGAAGCCGTTGATTTTTCGTCATGTTGAGAACTTAAAAAAATGCGGGTTTGCCGACATTGTCATTAATGTCTCGTATCTCGGCGAGCAAATTAAAGAGGCGCTCGGTGATGGTACGGATTTTGGCGTTCGCATCGCGTATTCTGAAGAATCTCCAGTGTTGGAAACGGCGGGCGGCATTCGGCAGGCGATGGCGCGAGGATTGTTGCCTGAAGACTCGCCGTTTTTGGTGGTTAATGCCGATATTATTTGCGATGTGAATTTTGCCGCCATCACACTTCCCGCCGCCGCCGATTGTCATTTGTTATTGACCGAAAACCCGCCGTCCAATCCGTCAGGAGATTTCTCGCTGAATGCGGAAGGTGTTTTATCTCCGCCAGATACGGATTCCCGCACTTATACCGGCATAGGTGTTTATCATCCGCGTATGTTTGTCACGCTTCAAGCAGGCGAAAAAGCGAAACTTTTGCCGTTGTTGCAAAACGCCATTGGGCGAAAAACCGCCACCGGCGCGATTCATCCCGGATTGTGGCGGGATGTCGGCACCCCCGAATCACTGGCGGCGGCAAATACATTGCTATCAGTTTGATTTTTCGCCAATTTCTCGCTAAAATCGTCTCAAAACTTACCGTAAAAATGACCGGAAAGTTTGGATAGTGAGGAGAGTTTGCGGTATAATCCTTTTTGTTTGGAGGGAAAAAAGGCCATGTCAGAGCCGAAAAAAACACCATTACACGACCTGCATATTGAATGGGGCGGCAAAATGACCGATTTTGCCGGTTATGCTCTGCCTTTGTCTTATGCGGGCGGCGGGTTTATAGCCGAGCATCTGCATACTCGGCAGGGAGCGTCTTTGTTTGATGTCTCGCACATGGGACAAGTGTTTGTTCGCGGCGCGGAAGCCGCGGCGGCATTGTCTCGTTTGACGCCTTCCGATGTTTCCGCCGTTGGAGAGGGGAATGCCAAATACGCATTATTAACCAACGCCGAAGGAGGTGTTTTGGATGATTTTATTGTTGGCAATGACGGCGAAAAAGGATGGTTTATCGTTTTCAATGCTTCGCGCAAGCAGGAAGATTTGGCGCATTTGCGCGCGCATTTGCCAAGTTCATGTGAAATTGAAGAATTATCGGATTGGGGATTGTTTGCCCTGCAAGGACCGGCGGCGGAAGCGGCAACAGTGGAAGTCATACCGGCGGTCGCGGAATTATTGTTTATGCAAACATTGTGGTTTGAGTTTGAAGGAGCGATGTGTCGAGTTGCGCGCAGTGGTTATACCGGCGAAGATGGTTTTGAATTTTCCGCGCCGGCAAACAAAGCCGAGGCACTTGCCCGTCGACTGACTTCGGCGGAAAATGTTCATCCTGCCGGATTGGGCGCGCGTGATTCTTTGCGGTTGGAGGCGGGATTGTGTTTATACGGCAATGATTTGGATGAGACAACAACACCGGTGGAAGCGGGATTGATTTGGACAATTCCCAAAGCCCGCCGCAGTGGAGGTGATTATCAAGGCGCGGAAGTCATCGCCCGGCAAATTGCCGAAGGTCCGCCGCGTCGTTTAGTGGGTTTGCGTCCGGTGGGGCGTAAAATTCCCCGCGCCGGTGCGCCGTTGGAAAACGCCGAAGGCGACAATATCGGCGCAATTACCAGCGGAGTTCATTCACCGAGTTTAGGCGTGGCGGTTGCCATGGGATATGTTCGCGCTGATTGTGTGGACGGCAAAATTGCCGCCCGCGTGCGCAATGACATCATAGAATGCGAAGTGGCGAAACCACCTTTTGTTCAACATCAGTATAGGAGAAAGACATGAAAAAGTACACGAATGCACACGAGTGGATTGCGGAATCCGGCGAAGGCAAATACCGGGTCGGCATTACCGATTTCGCCCAGGGACAATTGGGAGACGTGGTGTCGGTGGAGCTCCCCGACCCGGGCAAGGAGCTCAAAAAAGACGAAGATTGCGCCGTGATTGAATCGGTCAAGGCGGCCAGCGACATTTACGCTCCGGTTTCCGGCGAGATTACGTTGGTGAATGATTCGCTCGCGGACAATCCGGGATTGGTTAATGAATCGCCCGAAAGCGAAGGCTGGTTATGGGAGATGACATTGTCCGACCCTTCCGAGTTGGAGGGATTGATGGACGAGTCCGCCTATCAAAAATTTGTTGAACAGGAAGGGTAATTAATATGTCCCGCGCTGATTTTCGCCCGGTCGCCGAGTTTGTCGACCGGCATTGCGGTTTGTCCCCCGAAGACGAAAAAGCCATGTTGAAGGTCCTCGGGTTTAAGACGCTGGAGGATTTGGCGGAGATTTTACCGCCGGAGATTCGCGCGTCCGCGCCCAAAGTATGCGCGCCGATGACTGAAGACGGCGCGACCAAATTATTGTCGGACATGGCGCGACAAAACACCGCCGGGGTTTCCATGATAGGACTTGGTTATTACAGCACGAGCATGCCCGCGGTTGTCCGCCGCAATTTGCTTGAATCGGCGGCGTGGTATACGGCTTACACGCCTTATCAGGCGGAGATTTCACAGGGACGTTTGGAGATGTTGCTTAACTTCCAAACGATGGTTGCAGATTTAACCGGACTTCCGTTGGCGGGAGCGTCTTTGTTGGACGAAGCAACGGCGGCGGCGGAGGCGATGACGCTTTTGCGGCGTTACGGCAAGTCAAAAAGCAATTGTTTTTTGGTGGATGAGACATTGTTCCCCCAAACATTGGCGGTGTTGCGCACGCGCGCGCGTCCGTTGGGGATTACGCTTAAGGTTATGCCGGCGTCGAAGTTCACTTCTGAAAAAGACGCCTATGGCGCGTTGTTTGCCTATCCGGGCGGCGATGGTTGTTTGTACGACCCGTCTTCGGCAGTGAATGAGCTTAAACAAAACGGCGTTATTTCGGCATGTTGCACTGACTTACTCGCGCTGACATTAATTAAGCCGCCGGGTGAGATGGGTTTTGAGATTGCAGTCGGCAGTGCGCAGCGGTTTGGCGTGCCGATGGGTTGTGGAGGACCGCATCCGGCGTTTATGGCGTTTGTTGACGACATGCGCCGACATGCACCGGGGCGGATTGTCGGCGTTTCCAAAGACAACAAAGGGCGTGTTGGTTATCGGTTGTCATTGCAAACTCGGGAGCAACATATTCGCCGCGAAAAAGCGACCAGTAACATTTGCACGGCGCAGGCGTTGCCGGCGATGTTGTCGGCGGCTTTTGCCGTTTATCATGGTCCGGCGCGGCTTTCACAAATTGCTTCGCGCGTTCACAAACTCGCCGCGGTATTGGCGCAGGGACTTCAACAAATGGGGTGTGCGCCGACTCATGATTCATTTTTTGACACATTGCGGGTTCCCTCCGAAGATGCGGAATCCATTGTGGCGATGGCGTTGAATGACAATATTTGTCTGATGCATGCGCCCGGCGTGGTGGGCATCAGTGTTGATGAATGCACGACTCCCGAACATGTGGAAAAAGTATGGAGCGCATTCGGTTCCAACGCGCCGAGTTTTGACGACATTTCCGCAAAAATGAAATCATCATCGTTGCCCGCGGCGTTACAGCGCAAAAGCGAGTTTTGCGCGCATCCGGTGTTTAACAGTTATCACACCGAACATGAAATGTTGCGTTATTTACGGCGGTTGGGACAAAAAGACGTGTCGCTTGACCGTTCCATGATTCCGCTTGGTTCATGCACGATGAAATTAAACGCGGCGGCGGAGATGGAACCGTTGTCGTGGCCGTTGTTGGCGAATATTCATCCTTTTGCGCCGGCGGCGCATCGCGAGGGTTATCGGCGGTTGGTGACGGATTTGGAAAACTTGTTGGCGCGGGTGTCGGGTTTTGACGCGGTGTCACTGCAACCGAACGCCGGGGCACAGGGAGAATACGCCGGACTTTTGGCGATTCGCCGTTATTTACAAAGCATTGGACAGGGACATCGTGATGTTTGTTTAATTCCGCAGTCGGCGCACGGGACAAATCCCGCCAGCGCAGTGATGGCGGGTATGCGCGTGGCGCCGGTTAAGATAGATGCGATGGGACAAGTGGATGCTGAAGACTTGGCGCGCAAAGTGGAGGAACACAAAGACAATTTGGCGGCGTTGATGATTACTTATCCGTCCACATGCGGTGTTTTTGGACGCGGGTTGCCGGATTTTTGTCGAATGGTTCATGATGCCGGCGGACAGGTGTATATGGACGGCGCGAATTTTAACGCGCTGGTAGGTTTGTGCTTGCCGGGTAAAATGGGTCCTGATGTCATGCATATTAATTTGCATAAAACATTTTGCATTCCGCACGGCGGCGGCGGACCGGGGATGGGACCCATTGGTGTTTGCAGTCATTTGCGTCCGTTTTTACCGTCTCATCCGATTTCTCAAAACGACAATGATTATGACACGGTATCGGCGGCGCCGTGGGGGTCGGCGCTTATTTTGCATATTTCATGGATGTATATCCGCATGATGGGCGGACAAGGTTTGAGACGGGCGACATTAACCGCACTTTTGGCGGCAAACTACATTGCCAAGCGGCTTGACCAGTCTTATCCGGTGGAGTTTCACGACGAGCAGGGGCGGGTGGCTCATGAATGCATCGTTGATACGCGCGTGTTCAAAGACGCCGGTATTTCAGTGGAAGACATCGCCAAGCGGTTAATTGATTACGGTTTTCACGCGCCGACTGTGTCGTGGCCGGTGCCGGGGGCGATGATGATAGAACCGACCGAGTCGGAAACCAAGGCGGAGATAGACCGCCTGTGTGATTCATTGTTGGCGATAGCCGATGAGATTAAAAACATCAGCAGTGGAAAGTGGTCAAAAGAAGACAATCCATTGGTTAATGCGCCGCATCCGGCGAGTGATTTGATTTCCGAAGAATGGAAACATCCCTATACTCGAGAAGAAGCGGCATATCCCGCGCCGTGGGTGCATGCGCATAAATACTGGCCGCCGGTCGGACGAATTGATTCAGCATGGGGCGACCGTAACCTGTTCTGTTCATGTCCGCCGCTGGATGCGTATTCATAAACACT
>JAWONR010000012.1:0-7869 GCA_033865115.1 Candidatus Persebacter sydneyensis
AAGAGAAGGACGACAATGCGCACGCGCGGTTGATGAATTTCTCACCGGCCGCTCCGACCTTGCGCGGTAGTTTCTCCTCCTTCACTCGGAAATTGTCATTTCAACAATGTGTTAATTTTCGCAATTTTCAACAACTGATGATAATATCCCCCCATGGAAAAACTGACTCATCCAACTCCTGCCTCTAACAGATTTGAAAACGCACCTCAAATCACCCTCACCTCATGAAAATCATCATTACAAATGTGTTCGTGGAAGAGCAGGCGGCTGCCTTGCAGTTCTACACCGAGGTGTTGGGGTTCGTTAAGAAGCATGATGTGCCGGTGGGGGAGTTTCGGTGGTTGACGGTGGTGGCGAGTGAGAATCAGGAGGGACCTGAACTGTTGTTGGAGCCGAATGACAATCCGGTGGCTAAGATTTATCAGGAGGGGTTGTTTGGACAGGGAATTCCGGCGGCTTCGTTCGGAGTGACGGATGTTCGCGCTGAATATCAGCGGCTGGTGGAACAAGGAGTGCGGTTTACGATGGAACCTACCGAAATGGGCGGGGCGACGGTGGCGGTGCTGGATGATACCTGCGGGAACCTGATTCAACTGATGCAGGTTTAACTGTTTAAGATGATTGACGCCCGCTTTTTTCCGACAACCCAATACCTCCGATAACAAGCACAAGCGCCGCGGCTTGAAACCATAACAGCGGCTCGTCTATGATTAACACCGCGCACACCGCCGAAAACACAGGCACCAAATTCAAAAAAACACCTGCACGTCCGGGACCAATCAACTCCACGCCGCGAATAAAAAACACCTGGGATAAAAAAGACGGAAACAACGCAACATACAACACCACCAGCCATCCCTGTAAATCCGGCAGGTGTGCGTCTCCCGACACCACTTCATACACCGCCAACGGCGCCGATGACACCAACGCCGCCGATGACAATAAAAAGAAAAACTCCAAACCGTCAACCGGCGGTCGGTTTTTTAATCCCACCGTATAACACGCATAACAAAAACAAGCCGCCAACATCATTAAATCTCCGGGATTCACGCCCGTCGCCAATAACGCTTCAAAATCACCGCGCGCCGCCAACAACACCACTCCCGTTATGGTTAAAAATACGCCGAACATCTGCAACCCCCGCGCACGAACACGATGCGCCACAAAAACACCCATTAAAATCCAAACCGGAATTGTGCCCTGAAGAATTCCCAAATTCACCGCGCTCGTCTTGTGCGCGGCAAAATAAAACAAAGTGTTAAAACATGTGTATCCCGTGGCTCCCATTATAAAAAACCACCGCCACCGCACACCGCCCTTCCGCAGCGCCGAAACCGCACGTCCGCGCAATATCAATGACAACATCAACACCACCGCCACCCAGCGAAACAACACTATCTGCTCCGGTGATATGTGTCCGACCGCCAAACGACCCGCAACCGTGTTGCCGCCAAAAAACAACGCCGCCAATACCAACAACACATAAGCGCGAACGCGCTCGTCCGATAAATTCATCATGACCAAAAAACGCCGTTGAAAAGCGCCGAGAATGTCACTATAAACCAATCAACCCGGATTTGCCGGAGTATACAAAGGAGAAACATCATGAACGGAATTGGCATTTATGACCCGCTCTCATACTGGCTGAGAGAAACCAACGGCGACTCGTCCGCCAACGCATTTCGTGTGGATATTGAAGAAGACGACAAACAATACCGCATTTATGCTGACCTGCCCGGCGCGGAAAAAAACCAAGTGTCGGTCAGCGTCGAAGACAATGTGCTGTCCCTGCGCGCAAAAACCGAAGCCGCAAACAGTGACGCACTGCGGCGTGAAAGACCGCGCGGAGAATTCGCGCGCACCTTTCGACTGCCGCGAAAAACCGACGAAAAAGGCATCAAAGCGTCCATGAAAAACGGTGTCTTAACCGTCACCGTCCCGAAAGCCAAAACCTCGGGACGCGCCGTGGAGATTCATTAATCACGGCTTCTTTTTGCTCGGCGGCGGGTCATCGCCGCCGGCGCAAAATGGATTACATCGTAAAAGACGACGAACTGTTAAATACAACGCCGCCGGCGCCGAATGTGAACGAAAAACCGACATCGCATACGCCGAACATGTCGGTGTAAAGCGACAGCCTCCCCCCAACCACGGCGATAAAAACAACTGATACGCCGAAATTAACATTCGCGCAAACTTGCGTAACAATCCGTCCGCAAAAACAACAACGGCTATAATCTTCGCCATGTCGTGCCCTCGGCTGAGTCTTCAAGTACAATCCCATTGTCCGCAAGAGTGTCTCGCGCCGCATCCGCCGCCGCAAAATCACGATTCTCGCGGGCGTTTTGACGCTCCTCAATTAACTCGGCAATGCGTTCATCCGATAATCCGTCAACAGAACCCGGCGAGCGAAACCACTCCGCCGCATTGGAACCAAAAAATCCCATGAGCATGCCGCCCGCCAATAATGCATCACGCCGTTCACCGGTTTTGTTTGCGTCTCCCGCCGCTTTGTGCAACAATGACATCGCCTCCGGCGTGTTAAGGTCATCGGACAACGCATTTAAAACATCCTCGCAGTCACCGCCGGGTTGTGCACCGTCCGCCGCACGATACAATCTGTCCAATGCCGCTTTGGATTCCTCCAACAATCTCCGGTTCCAATGCAACGGACGACGATAATGCGCCGACAATAACGCATAACGCACCGCCTCCCCCGGAAACTGTTCAAGTGCCTCATCCAACCGCTTAATATTACCCGCGGACTTTGACATTTTCTCGCCGTCCATTGTGACATGTCCGTTGTGCGCCCAAAACCGGGCGAAATGTTCACTGCCATGGGCACAACGACTCTGCGCAATTTCATTTTCATGATGCGGGAAGATTAAATCCTGTCCGCCGCCGTGCAAATCAATCTCTTCGCCCAAACAAGAAGCCGCCATCGCCGAACATTCAATGTGCCAACCGGGACGCCCGCGCCCCCAGGGACTCTCCCATCCCGGCATGTCATCAGTGGAGGGTTTCCATAAAACAAAATCGGCGGGGTCTTTTTTATACGGCGCGACTTCCACCCGCGCGCCGGCAATCATGTCTTCGCGCCGGCGGTTGGACAACTCGCCGTAGCCGTTAAAAGAAGGCGTGCTAAATAAAACATGATTCTCCGCCGCATAAGCGTTGCCTTTTTGTAAAAGCACTTCAATCATCGCAATGATTTGTGAAACATATTCCGTCGCATGAGGTTCGGTGGTCGGCGGCAACACCCGCAACGCCCGCATGTTTTCACGATAAACATCGCGCCAACGACTGGCGACCGCGGCGGCGGATTCTCCGGTGTCTGCGGCGGCGGCGATAATTTTGTCGTCAATGTCGGTGATGTTGCGCGCATATACCACCGCGTCTTCGCCGTAACACCGGCGCAATAAACGAAACAACAAATCAAAAACCGCCGCCGGTCTTGCGTTGCCAACATGCGCGGGTCCATAAACGGTCGGACCACAAACATACATCGTCACCCGCCGAGAGTCGCGCGGAGAAAACAATTCACGGCGGTTGTGGAGGGTGTTATGGAGATAAATTTCAGTCATGTCGGCGTTATTTTATGCGTTTTTGCCGCCGATACGCGCATTTATCTCCTCACGCGCGGCGATTATATTGTCGCCGGCACCGACAAATTCAGCTTCAACGGCGGCGGCAAAACTGTCTCGGCATTGTGAGTTGCAAAATCCCACAATATGTCCGGCATACTCAAAAAGCCCGTTGGCGACCACCGGACGACCGGAAAACGGACATTTTTCATTCACTGAACTCCGCCGGCGGATAAAGTCATCACGCCGTAAAACAGTCGGCACGGCTTGAGAAGCGCGGTTTGGACAATCGGCGTTAAAGTGTAACCCGCGACTCTCACGCCGCGATAATGCGCCTTCTATCACCAACGCCGCACACTGTATTAAGTTGCGAAGCTCCAAAAAATCACGATTGACCGCGTGTCGCCGATAGTATTCCTCCGCTTCTTCGCCTATCCATTCAATACGGCGGCGGGCGCGAATTAAACGCTCATCGGCGCGGGCAATGCCGACATAATTCCACATTAAACGACGTAACTCATCCCAGTTGTGGGCGATTGTAATATTTTCAGAGGAAATGGAGATTCGGCGCTCATCCCATTCCGGCACCTCTTTTGAGGCGGACGGCAAATCTTCAATGATGGCGGCGGCGGCGCGACGTCCGCCGGCGATACATTCCAACAATGAATTACTCGCCAGTCGGTTGGCGCCATGCAGTCCGTTACACGCCGCTTCTCCGGCGGCAAACAAACCGGGTAAGTCAGTGTGTCCGTCAACATCTGTTTGAATGCCGCCGCAAAAATAATGCGCCGCCGGCACCACTGGAATCCGCTCGGCGGATAATCCGAAACTCTCACAACGGCGCATGATTGTCGGAAAACGCTCACGCCAAAACTCGGGCGGACGAGATGACAAATCCAAATATACACAGTCAGCGCCGGTTTTTTTCATCTCCGCGTCTATAACGCGCGCGACAATGTCACGGGATGACAATTCATCCGCGTTCGAACCTTCCATAAAAAAATCACCCGTTGCATTCACCAGTCGCGCACCTTCTCCGCGCACCGCCTCACTTATTAAAAAAGACGGCGCCTGAGGATGAAACAAACAAGTCGGATGAAACTGGACAAACTCCATGTTGGCAATCCGACAACCGGCGCGATATGCCATCGCCGTGCCGTCACCGGTCGCGTCCGGCGGCGTTGTGGAATACAAATAGACCTTGCCCGCGCCGCCGGTCGCTATTAAAACCGCCCGCGCACTTATTGCCTCCACAGTCCCGCTTGACAAATTAAGCGCGTAAAAACCGCGACATATCCCGCCGTCTCTGTATAAATTGACCGCGATGAAGTCTTCCGAGATAGTGATGTTTTTTTGCTCCCGCGCGCGCGCGCCGAGCGCGGCAACAATCGCATGTCCGGTAATGTCATCAACATGGGCGATTCTCCGCGCGGCATGTCCGCCTTCGCGCGCCAGTGACAAACCCTCCGCCGAGCGGTTAAATTCAACGCCTTGTTGTTCCAGCCACTCCACTGACTTTGGCGCGTCTCCGACAATTGCCCGAACCGCCTCCGGAGAGCACAATCCGTCTCCGGCGCGGAGAGTGTCATCAACATGCGCCTCCACTGAGTCTTCTTTTGCGACTGCGGCGGCGATGCCGCCTTGCGCGCGCGCGCTCGCACAGTCGGCAAGTTGTCGCTTGCTGAAAACGGCGACTTTCAACCTCGCCGGCATTGACAACGCCGCCGAAAGTCCCGCCGCCCCGCCTCCAATAATCGCTATATCCACGCGCACAGTCATTAATTATAACCGCGACACCGGCAAAACTCTGTATAATAACCCCTTAGTGAACGCTTTTTTTGCCAGCGTTGCGGAGCATGTGTCGGTTGCGGAGCGTTTTTTGACATCGGACCGCGGTGAAAAGATTGCCGCATTTTTTATCACCGCAATTTCGGCTTATCTCCTCACTTGCAACCTCGATTATGCGTCGCTGTGGCACGACGAGGGAGTCAACGCGATTATCGCGCGCGGACTCGCGGAAGGACGCGGTTTCTCAGGATGGGACGGGCGCAACCTGTTCTTTGGCGCGTTCATCGGCACCGGCATAAACGAAAATCTCAACATCGTCTCTTATCCGCCGTGGCCGGCGATGATTTCCTCCGTGGGCGTCTTTTTGTTCGGCGACAGTGAATTCGCCGTCCGTTTTCCTCATGCATTGTTGGGCGCTTTGTCACTGCCGTTAATGTACGCCCTGTTGCAAATGTTTTTTCCGTCCGCCCGACTGCGGTTGTTTGCGTTTGCGTTGTTTGCACTGTCGCCGGTGGTCATTTTATACTCACGGCAGGGGCGTTATTACGCCGATGCCATCTTTTTTGCGCTGCTTTGTTTTTATTGTTATCAAAAATACCGGGAAAACGGCAATGTCAGATGGGCGGCGGGTTTGGCGGTGGGGACGGTGTTGGGATTTCTTAATCATTTCGCCATCGGTTTTTGCATGGCGTTGTCTTTGGCGTTGTGGCATCTCATTTTATATTGGCGTGAAACTTCGCGCCAACAATGGCTTGTCTTTGCGGGAGCGGGCGCTTTTTCCGCCGCGGCCTGCGGCGGATATGTTTTGCTCTTTCTCAGCGGCGGAGGTTTGGAGTTTGATTCTTCCGTTTATCAAACATCATGGATTGAGCGGCATGCGACTTTATTGTATTATTATTTTCGAGACATGATTCTTTTTGGCTGGCTGCCGTTGTGGGCGGTGTTGTGGTGGCTGTGGCGGGGCGGACATGCATTGTGGTCAAAGATAAACACCGGGAAAAAGAAGCGGAAAAAGGCGTCACGTCAGCCTCCCCCCGACAACACCGTATGGCATTGGGTGTTGATGGCGTTTTTGTTGATAATGACCAGCGCCCTGGTGTCGGTACAACCGGTGCATAACACCCAATTCGCCGACATGCGATACATGGTCATGGCGCTGCCGTTTTTGATTTTTATGTCCGCCGCCTGCGCCGACCGGCTTTGGCAAATCAACAGAATTGCCGGCGCCGCTTTGTTGTCATTAATGTTCATCGGCAACTGGGCGGGACATCCATGGCGTATCGAAAAACTGTCCATCCCGGCGGTAATAAGAGTGTTGTCCGGCGGCAACTGGGCGGGATATCCGACTTTCACGCGAGAGAGACTGACCATGCCGGCGCTGGTGGGCGAAATTCACGCGCCGTATTATTCCGCCGTGGAGGAAGCCGTTACTTATTTAAACAAACACGCATCGCAGGACGAAACCATTTACGCCAACCCGTGGCAGGATTATGTGATGTTGTTGTATTATTTGAGCGACAAATTAATCTTTTGTTGCGGACTGTCGGAACAGTCGCAAGTGCCGCACGAAAAAGTCCGCAGTCTGGGTGTGCCGTTGTATGCAGACGATGTGCGTCCCGACTGGGTCGTGTTGTTTCCGTGGGGACCAAACAAAATCAGAGAAACGCCTCCCGATTATGAAAAAGTATACGAAGGCAAAGCGTACGCCTATCCCGCCCAACGACCGGAAATAGAATGGCATTCTTTTAGAGCACTCAGGGGAAAACCCAGCATCGTCATTTATCGGAGAATGAAATAATCCACAACGCAACTATATTTCGCATTGACTCAAAATTCATCTTTGGAAATTTCGCTTGTGCTCAGATTTCCTCCTTGAACGCGGTAAAGAATGATAGTATGGCCACTAAATTGATAACCATACCGATAACCATCTTCAACATATTTTTTTTGAAACTGAAATACGCTATCTGCCACATAATATTCCGTATCAGTCCCGAATAAATGCTGATAACCGTACCAAGAACCATCAGAAGGTCCGGATGCGTATTTAATAGTATATTGGCCAATTGGGACGTCAACTTCCACTGTATCACCGCCTCTAATAAAAATATCCATGACTTCTCTGCGTTGGCCGCTTGTTAAAAATTCTAGTTTTACGAGATAATTGCTTCCAGCGGAAGTCTGAACTTCAAGCGGCGCTTCGTCAGGCAGAGAAGTATGCCTACGCACCGTACGACTATGAGGAACAGGAACAGATGGCTCGTTAAAAACTGGTTCAGGTTTGGGTAGAATGGCTATTACGTCACGGGAAGCGACTTGTTCAACAGGTTCAGATTTGGGCTTTATGACCGGCGCACTACGGGGAACGTTTCGCTCGTAAGAAGAAGGTTTGTTTGATTCTGAAATGCCCAAAAAAATGAACCATATTACCGCGCCAATCGCAAAAGTTTTTAATATCCTGACTATCCCGGCGCCAAAACCGCTTTTGTTTGAGGAC
>JAWONR010000013.1:0-5603 GCA_033865115.1 Candidatus Persebacter sydneyensis
CTTTTTGTCATTGGAGCGGGCGTGGCGTTTTTGGCACGGGATGAGCCTCCAAAAAAGCCACTGTTGGAACTCTCCGCCGCACCACTGGCGAGATTGAGTGACGGTGAGGAACACACATTCGCCACATTGCCCTCCGCGCCGCGACTGGTGAATTTTTGGGCGACATGGTGTGCGCCTTGTATCTTTGAAATGCCACTGCTGGAACAAGCATCTCTGAAATATAAGAATGTCCATTTTTCAGGTATCGCCATTGACCATCCGGACTTGGTTCACCCATTTTTGGACAAAATAGGCGTAACTTACGACATCTGGACGCCAAAATTCGACATTTTCCTGTTATTTGAAGGATACGGCAATAAAAACGGAGTTTTACCCTATACTCTGCTTTTGGACAAAAATGGAGACGTTATTGCCCGTAAAATAGGCGAATTTCACTCCGTAGAAGACATCGGAAAGTTTATTTCTGAAAATTTATCCGAAAATATTGCAAATTAGCGTTTTTTACGCTAAAATAGTCTCTTTTGGGGAAAACCATCATGGATTTGCGAAAGCTAAAGACTATCATTGATATTTTCAAGGAATCTGGAATACAAGAGATGGATTTCAGAGAGGGCGAAGACCGGGTGCGTCTAAGCAAAACCGGCGTGGCGCCCGTCATGCAAATGCAATCATCACCCATGCCTGTTCAGGCGGCTCCCGCCGCATTACCACCGCCCACATCATCCGAGTCTTCACCGGCGGCGGAAGTGGACGAAAAAGGCGAAAAAGTGATGTCGCCGATGGTCGGCACTTTTTACCGCGCTTCATCTCCCGAAACACCGCCTTTTGTCCGACTGGGACAGACAGTGCGCGCGGGAGAGGTGCTTTGTATCATTGAAGCGATGAAACTGATGAATGAGATTCCATCGCCGTGTAACGGCAAAATCACGGCGATTTTGGTGGAAAACGGCTCGCCGGTTGGTTATGGTGTTCCGCTGTTTGTGATTGAATAATCTTGTTTAAGAAAATCGTCATCGCCAACCGCGGAGAAGTCGCGTTGAGAATCCAACGCGCCTGCCGAGAGATGAACATCCAAACAGTCGCGGTGTACTCCGATGTTGACCGCGATTCCAAACATGTCAGACTGGCGGACGAAGCGGTTTGTATCGGCCCCGCGCCGGCATCCGAGAGTTATCTTAACGCCGCGGCAATAATCGCCGCCGGCGAAATTACCGGCGCCGAAGCCGTACATCCGGGTTACGGACTGCTTTCTGAAAACGCCGACTTCGCCGAAAGAGTGCAAAAAAGCGGGTTTGTGTTTATCGGACCGTCGCCGGAAGTGATTCGCCTAATGGGAGATAAAATCGCCGCGAAAAAATCCGCGCATAAAAACGGACTCAAGACTGTTCCCGGCACCGAAGGCGCATTGCCGGAAGATGTCGCCACCGCCGCCGGTCTCGCCTCATCAGTCGGTTTTCCGCTGGTGGTAAAGGCATCGGCGGGAGGCGGAGGAAGAGGCATGCGAGTTGCACAAAACGAAGTCGGATTACAAAATCTCCTTCCTCTTTTGCGGCGCGAAGCCAAAAACGCCTTTGGCGATGATTCTCTGTATGCGGAAAAGTTTTTGGACAACCCGCGCCATGTCGAAGTACAAACTCTCGCCGATGGAAAAGACGCCGTGCATTTGGGCACTCGTGATTGTTCCCTGCAACGGCGCAACCAAAAGATATTGGAAGAAGCTCCCGCGCCGAATATTCCCCCGAAGAAACTTCGCTCGCTGGGTGAGAATTGCGCCAATGCATGTCGCAAAATGGGTTATGCGGGCGCGGGCACTTTTGAGTTTTTGTATGATGGAGACGAGTTTTATTTCATTGAAATGAACACCCGCCTGCAGGTGGAACATCCGGTGACTGAAATGATTACCGGCGTGGATATTGTCCGCG
This sequence comes from Candidatus Persebacter sydneyensis, assembly GCA_033865115.1. Taxonomy (GTDB): domain Bacteria; phylum Pseudomonadota; class Gammaproteobacteria; order Tethybacterales; family Persebacteraceae; genus Persebacter; species Persebacter sydneyensis. The sequence goes on from JAWONR010000013.1 coordinate 1,923, forward strand.
AGCAGCTGCACATTGCCTCCGGCGAGCCGTTGCGACTTCGCCAACGCGACATTGTATTTTCCGGACACGCGATGGAATGCCGTGTTAACGCCGAAGACCCGCATACTTTCACTCCCGCGCCGGGACAAATAAAAGAATATCACGCCCCCGGCGGCGCCGGTATTCGCGTTGATTCACACGCCTATCGCGGTTATGAAGTCCCGCCGTATTATGATTCTTTGCTCGGCAAACTTGTCGCACACGGCGAAAACCGGGAACACGTCATCGCACGACTGAAAAGCGCGCTGGGGGAATATGTCATTGACGGCATCACCACCAATCTGCCGTTGCATCATGAGTTGTTGTCCGATGAAAACTTCATCACCGGCGGTGTTGGCATTCGCTATTTGGAGGAGAAGATTAAAAACCGCGCTTAATGTTTTTACGCCGGACGTTGTAAACGCATCAATTCACCCAAACGGGCATAGTTGCCGGCGGACAAACGCGCCACCGGGTCGGTTTTTTGCGCGTCAATGGTCTCCCGTCCCTTGGCGTCTTTGACAATGACGGAATCGGCGGCGTATAACAATCGTATTTCGCCCAAAATGAGAGTTTGTCCGTTGTCGCCGAGTGCAACTTCATCATGCAGCGAGCATAACATCGCAACCGGACATTCCGCAATTCTTATCATTTCGCCGAATGACTCGGTTTTAATGTCCAACCGCGTCAATTCCGAATCACCATAAGGCAAAGTCGCGGAACTTTCATTAAGCGAAGACAACATCGCGGTGGAGGCGATATGAACGACAAAACTTTTTCGCGCGCGGACGTTGTACAAAGTGTCCTTGGGCGAGCCGCCGGGTTTGTCGGACATGGAAACGCCGATTAACGGCGGGGCGGAACACAGTGCGTTAAAATAAGAAAACGGCGCGAGATTGTAATCACCGCCGTCATTTTCGGTCAACATCCATGCCACCGGACGCGGAATTATCGCCTGCGTCATCCAATGATAGCGCGCATCCGCCCGGAGAGACGGCATATCCACTATCATTCGCCGCCCAACATCAAATCCGGAATTAATATGGAACCACACCGCGCGAGTCCGCGCCGCATGTCATCATCGCCCAGCGCGACAATGTCGGACAACATGCGCGCGATATTGCCGGCGATGGTCGCTTCCGACACTGGATGAACGATTTCGCCGTTTTCCACCCAAAAACCGCCCGCACCGCGTGAATAATCACCGGTGGACATATTGACGCCTTGTCCCATAAGTTCAGTGACAATCAAACCTTCGCCCAACATCTTCATTAACTCCGACATGGCGACGGTGTTGCCGGACACTTCAAGATTATGCGCGCCGCCGGCGTTTCCGGTGGTTTGTACGCCGAGCCGCCGCGCACTGTACGCACTGAGAAAACGTCCGCGCCAGACACCGTCTTCAACAACCGTTCGCTCGCGGGTGGCAACGCCTTCATCATCAAAAGCGGCACTGCGCATTTCGCCGGACAAATGCGGGCGTTCATAAATGTTAATATGCGGCGCAAATACCTGTTCATCCATTTTGTCCAACAGCCATGAAGTTTTATGATACAACGCGCCGCCGGAAGCCGCGCCGACAAAATGATGAATGAGGGAATGAGACACCGGCGCCATAAACAAAACATTGGCTCTGCGACTCCGCATGGGTTTTCCGCCCAGTCGTCTTGCGGCATATTCACCGGCTTTTTTACCAATCTCAACAGCGGAGGGCAGTGTCGACCAATCACGGCGAGTTTCACCCCATCCGTCCCGTTCCATGTGTCCGTCTTGTTCGGCGATGGCGGTGCAACTGACGGAATATGCGGTGGAAGATTCAGCGGCGCAAAATCCATGACTGTTTGCATAGGCGCTTTGTGCCGCGGATGCCGAAAAACCCGCCTCGCTTTTCGCGCGATTAACGGCGGAATGTGTCTCCCACGCGCTTTCTTCACATTCACGCGCGAGGGTGAATGCTTCATCCACGGAAAACTCGCGCGGATGATATAACGACAATTCAGGAAACTCCGCCGCCATAAGTGATTTGTCCGGGAGTCCGGCAAACGGGTCGGCGGCGCTTTTACGGGCGATCTCCATGGCTTTTTCCACGGCTGTTTTAACGGCATCGGGAGTCAAATCACCGGCGGAAGCTGAGCCTTCGCCGCCGCCGGCATATACGGTAACTGACAAACCGTGTTCGCGGCTTATATTCGCGCCGTCCATTTTGCCGCCGCGTGATTCCACTTCCATATCACGACTTTCAGCGGCATCGGCTTCGGCGGCATCGGCACCGCCTCTCATTGCCAGACGCACCGCGTCCGTGGCGAGTTCTTGTAGCGTATCGGGAGAATGAAAAAATGACATAAGCAGTATTATAATCTCGTTATGCGCGAATATTTAACGCTTTTGGACGATGTTTTGCAGAACGGCGTTCGCAAAGATGACCGCACCGGCACCGGAACGCTCAGCGTCTTTGGACGACAGGCGCGTTTTGACCTTTCGGCGGGGTTTCCACTCCTGACCACCAAAAAACTGCACTGGAAGTCCATTGTCCATGAATTATTGTGGTTTTTACGGGGCGACACCAACATTCGCTATCTCAAAGAAAACGGCGTGAGTATCTGGGACGAGTGGGCGGACAAAGACGGTGAATTGGGACCGATATACGGAAAACAATGGCGCTCGTGGCCGGCGGCGGGAGGCGACATAGACCAAATCTCCAACGCCATAAACACTCTTCGGCAAAATCCGGATTCACGCCGCATTGTCGTTTCCGCGTGGAATGTCGGCGTGATTGATGACATGCAACTGCCGCCATGTCATATCATGTTTCAATTTTATGTCGCCAACGGCGCATTGTCATGCCAGTTGTATCAAAGAAGCGCCGATATTTTTCTGGGAGTCCCGTTTAATATCGCCAGTTACGCGCTGCTCACCATGATGTTTGCCCATGTATGCGGTTTTCGCCCCGGTGAATTTGTCCATACTTTCGGCGACTTACATTTGTATTTAAATCATGTGGAACAGACAAAAACGCAGTTGTCGCGCGAGCCCAAACCATTGCCGCATTTGGTTTTGTCGGCAAAAACGGATGACATTTTCAGTTTCACTTACGACGACATCAAACTTTCCGACTACGCACCGCATCCGCACATTTCCGCGCCGGTGGCGGTATGAGTGCGCGTATTTCCATTATCGCCGCCGTTGCCAAAAACGGAGTTATCGGCGCTGATAATCAGTTGCCGTGGCGTTTATCCGAAGATTTAAAAAACTTTCGCCGTTTGACATGGGGTTCGCCGGTGATTATGGGGCGTAAAACTTTTGATTCAATCGGCAAACCTCTGCCGGGACGGTTTAATATTGTCATCACTCGCAACTCGTCATCGTCTTTTCCCGGTTGCACAACCGCTGATTCACCGGCGGAAGCAATTTCCATTGCCAAAAAGAATCTTGGAGAAAACGACACCGGTGAGATTTTCATTATTGGCGGCGCGGAAATTTATCGGCAAACCATGTCGCTCGCCGATAAAATGTATTTGACTGAAATTGAACAATCTGCGGAAGGAGACGCGCGGTTTCCGGAATTTTCCAAAACAGAATGGCGACAAACGGAAAAAACACCGTCCGCCAATGATGAAAACATGCGTTTTTGTTTTACAACTTATGAACGGACGGGCGAGGGCG
>JAWONR010000014.1:0-5573 GCA_033865115.1 Candidatus Persebacter sydneyensis
GACTAACTCCACGGAAAAGGACTGTTGCTGACCGGATGAGTTGTCCCCTCGGCGTAGCGGGAAAAGCGAAACGGTGTGAGTAGTTCACTCTTTTCGCCGCGCAGTTCTTCCGCCACCAGTTTGCCGACTCCCAACATTTTATAACCGTGATTGGAATCGGCGATGATGTAGACGTTTTCACAAAACTTGTCAAACACCGGAAAACTGTCGGGCGTAAAACATCCCAATCCGCCCGACGGCTCATGACGAAACTTTTTTAACATCCCTTCAAACCGTCCGTGACAAAATGACAACGCCGAACACCACATACGGGCGAAGTCTTCACCTACGATAAACTCCGGTGACTTGGGTCCGTACGGGTCTATTTTGACTTCATTCACCGGACGAAGCACTTCATAAGGTGCGGCACCGCCTTGGACACCGTTAAAGTGAAAGTCGGGTTTGTAATAAATCCCCCACATTTTGTTTGTAATCTCTTTTCCGTTTTCATCACAAAGAGGCGTGTCACTGTCAATGTGAATGACCGGCGGAAGGGAACCATCATCGCGTGTTAAGAATGTCGGCGGCACATCCAACACACCTTCTTCCAACGCCCAATAACGCCACATATTCGCGCCGCTGGCAACTTTTGCCGGGAGTTGCAACATGTCCCAGAATGATTTTACCCACGGTCCCGCCGCGATGATGACTTGTTCACATGAAACTTCACCTTTATCCGTCTGGACGGACACCACTGTGCCGGATTTATCCTTCACAAATGCGGTCACTGTCACGCCGCAAACAATATTGGCTCCCGCCGCCTTTGCTTTCTTTGCAAGTCCCTCCAAAGACGCCTGATTGTTGGCAAAACCGCCGCGTTTTTCGTGCAATACCGAAGTCACTCCGCGCGCGCGCCAGTCGGAGAAGATCTTTTTCATATAGTTGTCACAATCACCGGCGCCTTCAATCAATTCCGATTCATAACCGATGGCGCGTTGTTCTTCATATATTTGTGTGATGTCTTTTTCCATAACCGCCGGACTGATTTGCATATATCCAACAGGATGATAACTAAACGCCTCAGGGTCACTCTCCCAAACTTCCACACTATGCGCCATAAGTCGCCGCATGGCGGGTTGAAAGTAGTTGTTTCTTACAACTCCGCAGGCAATACCGGAAGCCCCGGCGCCGATGCCGGTTTTATCCAGCACAACGACATCGGTTTCGCCTTGTGCGGCTAAGTGCCAGGCGGTGGACAGTCCGTGAATGCCCGCGCCGATGATGACATATTTGGATTTTGTGGGAAGTGTGGTCATGATGTCTCCTTTGCCGATGCCAATTATACGCCGTCCGGCGCGCAAAAACGGGCGATGCGGGGGTAAATTCGGCGGAAAGTGAATCCATGTATACAATTGCGGTTATGACCGCCCCATTGGCGATTATTTTACTGACACAGCGAAATCACGGCGAATCGTTGCTGGAATCAGCGGCGCATTTCACGGGAGATTCGCCGTCCGACATTGTCGGCGTGTCTTTGCTCGGTAATGAAAGTCGGGAGGAAATTGACTCCATGTTAAAAGCCGCGGTTGAGCCGTTTGACAAACGCGGGATTTTGATATTGTGTGATTTGTTCGGATGTACTCATGCCGTCATTGCCGCACAAATGGCAAAACAAAACAAAAACATCGCCTGTGTCTGCGGACTCAATCTTGCAATGTTAATGGAGGCACAAACCGCCCGCACACGTCCGTTGCGACAGGCGGCAACACAAGTTGCGAAAGCCGGAAAACAGGCAATTGTTGTCGGCAACGGGACATGATTAAAGCCACCGCGGTTATTGTCAATTCACGCGGACTTCATGCGCGTCCGTCCTCCCAATTGGCAAAGTTGGCTTCCGGTTTTGAAAGTAAAATCACAGTTGTTAAAGGAAAACGCACCGCTGATGCCGCGAGTATCTCCGGACTTCTCATGTTGGTCGCGCCGAAAAATACGGAGCTGCAAATTACCGCCAAAGGCAAAGATGAAAAAGAAGCCGTCGCCGCTGTTTTGGAACTCATCGCCGGCGGATTTGCAGACGGTGTTGACAGTCCGGCGGTGGCAAAGAATCCTCCCGCGATTGACGGGGCGAGAGGTGTTAACACCCAAAAGATAGACGGAATAGGAGTCGGCAAAGGCAAAGTCGCCGGTAAGGCACACATTCGCCGGACAGTTGAGTCAGAAACACCTCAATATCATGTCGCCGACAACAAGATTGCCGCAGAGCAGAAACGTTTTGAAGCGGCGGTTAAAGTAGCACAGCGTGAGTTGTCACGCATTCGCCGCAAGACCGAAGGACAAGACGGCGCGGCGGACATGATTCCGTTTATTGATTTATATTGTGGATTGTTGGAAGACCCGGCGTTGTTTGCCGACATTCGCACTGTCATTACCGATAAAAAGTGCAACGCCGAATGGGCGATACAACAACGCGCGGATGCGGTGAGTGAGCGGTTTTCGAAAATAGACGACCCTTATTTACAAGGACGCGGTGAAGATGTTCGTCATGTCATGCGAAGACTGTTGGCGGCGATGAAACCGTCTCGCACGGCAAAACCGCCGTCCGCCGAAGGCGTCATTATTGTCGCCACGGAACTCGACCCCGCCCATGTCATTGCTTTAAAAGAACGAGGTTATACCGCGTTTATCACTGAAAGCGGAGGCGACACCTCCCACGCCGCGATTTTGGCGAGAAGCATGGAAATGCCCGCGGTTGTCGGTGCAAAAGGCGTGTTGGCGGCGGTGGAAGAGGACGATAATTTAATCATGGACATGGAAAACGATGTTGTTGTTGTTCGTCCCGATGTCAAGTCGTTTGAGGAATGTGTTGCGGCAAAACCTCCGCCGGTGACGGTTCGTCGTCCACAGCGTCCGCGCGCGGGAGTCGTGAAAACCAAAGACAGATGTGAAATAGGACTGCATGCGAATATTGAACTGCCGGATGAAGTAGACGGTGTTTGTGAGTCGCCGGCGGGAGGAGTCGGTTTGTTTCGCACGGAGTTTTTATTTATGAACCGCGAGACTCCGCCGGAGGAAGATGAACAGTTTGAAGTTTATCGGAGCATCCTGCGTAATTTATCGCCGTTGCCGGTGGTGGCGCGGACACTGGATTTGGGATTGGATAAAACCGGCGGCGGCATGAGTGACATGAATCCGCTGGGAATGCGGGCGATTCGTTATTGTCTGGCTCATCCCAAGATTTTTCTGACACAGTTGCGGGCGTTGTTGCGCGCGGGCAAGGAGTGTCGGAATCTTCGGATATTGCTGCCGATGTTGTCTCATCCGGCGGAGTTGGAACAAACTGTCGCATTACTCAATCATGCCCGTGAACAATTACGGGCAACTCGCAAACTGTCCGCGCCGTTGCCGCCGTTGGGGGGGATGATAGAAGTGCCGGCGGCGGTTTTTGTGATGCGTGCTTTTGCCCGGCGTTTGGATTTCTTTTCAATCGGCACCAATGACCTGGTTCAATATGCACTCGCCGCCGACCGCGGTGATGAACGTCTCGCGCGTTATTATCGAGACATGCATCCCGCCATTGTTCATTTATTAACCGCGATTGTTGACCATGCTTCTCGCGCCAAAAAACCCGTTACATTGTGCGGTGAAATGGCGGGGAATCCCGACCTTATCCGTTTTTTGTTGGCATTGGGTTTGCGGGGATTGTCCATGTCGGTGCCGCAGATTAAAGCCACTCGCGACATTATCGCCGCCGCGGACTGTGGGAAACTTTCACCTTTTCGCCGCCGCGCACTTGCCGCGCAAACACCGGAAGCATTGCGGGGATTGATTGAAGAAATTAATGGAACTGTGAATTAAGACATTCACGCAAAAACACACTCATTAACTTCATCTATTAACTTCATCTGCAAAAGTTACCAAGTTGTCGCACCGGTGCTGGCACTTCCGACAAGTCGGGCGTATTTTTCCTGAACACCGGAGAGTGACTGTTTCGGCGGCGACCATTTTTTACGACGGGCGGCGAGTTCCTCATCCGACACATGAAGCGTCAATTGTCGTGTGTCGGCGTCAATGGTGATGGAGTCGCCTTCTTCTATGAGTGCGATGTTTCCGCCTACGGCGGCTTCGGGAGCAACATGTCCGACAACCAGTCCGTAAGTGCCGCCGGAAAAACGTCCGTCCGTGATTAATCCAACCGAATCACCGAGTCCCTTTCCAATAATGGCGGATGTCGGTGCCAGCATTTCGCGCATGCCGGGACCGCCTTTTGGACCTTCATAACGAATCACAATAATATCACCGGCTTTTATTTTGTCGTCCAAAATGGCGGTGAGTGATGCCTCCTCCGAATCAAAGACGCGCGCCGCGCCTTTATGAACGCGGTTTTTAATCCCGGAAATTTTAGCCACTCCGCCTTCTTCGGCAAGATTGCCAAACAATACCGCCAAGTGTCCTTCATCATAAACCGGATTTTCCAGTGTGTGAATGACCTCCCCGTTGGGCGGCGTGTCGGGAACATTGGCGAGTGTTTCGGCAAGTGTTTTGCCGGTGATGCCGATACATTTGCCGTCCATTAGTCCGCCGTTTAACAGAATCTTCATGACTTGTGGAATTCCCCCGGCGCGGTGCAAATCCACAGTGACAAAACGCCCGGAAGGCTTCAAATCACATATTACCGGCGTTCGCGCGCGTGACTTCTCAAAGTCATCCAAAGTTAAATCGACTTCGGCTTCTCTTGCGATTGCCATTAAGTGTAAAACCGCGTTGGTGGAACCTCCGACCGCCATGACTACGGCGAGGGCGTTCATGAATGATTCTTTTGTCATGATGTCTCGCGGACGGAGTTGTTGTTTGATTGCGCCCATGAGTGCGCGGGCGGAATCGGCGGCACTGACGGTTTTTTCATCATCGGGAGCCGCCATTGTTGATGAGTAGGACAAAGACATGCCCATCGCTTCAAAAGCCGAAGACATGGTGTTGGCGGTGAACATCCCGCCGCATGAACCCGCGGACGGACACGCCTTTTTTTCAATCGCAGAGAAGTCTTCGCGTGAAAGGTTTCCCGCCGCATGTTTGCCGACCGCTTCAAAGACGCTGACAATTGTCAGGTCTTCACCTTTGTGGTTGCCCGGTTTGATGGTGCCGCCGTAAATGTATATGCCCGGTACGTTAACCCGAGCCAATGCCATCATGCCGCCCGGCATGTTTTTATCACATCCGCCAATGACAACAACGCCGTCCATGCATTGTCCGTTGACAACCGTGTCTATGGAGTCGGCGATGACTTCGCGAGAGATGAGAGAGTATTTCATGCCGGGAGTGCCCATGGAAATGCCGTCTGAAATTGTGATGGTGCCGAATGTTTGCGGCATGCCGCCGGCGTCTTTTAATGCGGTTTCTGCGGCGGCGGTGAGTCCGTCCAGTCCCGCGTTGCAGGGCGTGATGGTGGAATGTGCGTTGGCAATGCCGACAATCGGTTTGTCAAAGTCCTTGTCTCCAAAACCGACTGCGCGCAACATCGCGCGGTTTGGCGCGCGTGAATCGCCTGATGTGATTATATCGCTTCGTTTTTTCATGATTGTCGTCTCCGTTTCGTT
>JAWONR010000015.1:0-3847 GCA_033865115.1 Candidatus Persebacter sydneyensis
AAAAAGTTCCGGTAGGCGCGACCGGATTCGAACCAGTGACCTCTACCATGTCAAGGTAGCGCTCTAACCAACTGAGCTACGCGCCTGCGCGGTGCCGAGGGAGGGACTCGAACCCTCATGCCGTTGCCAGCACCGGATTTTGAGTCCGGCGCGTCTACCAATTCCGCCACCTCGGCTAGCAGGGGGTAATTATACCCTACTTGGCGGATTTTTTTGCCTCCGGTAAGTGCGGGAGGCGTTGCCTTTTTGGGGCAATGAGGTTATAATGGGAAATCACATGACACCAGCTCCGATGATGACCTCCGAAACCGCAGAGGCCGACAAACGGGAGGCCTGTCCGCTGTCGGCAATTCGCGTTTTTTGCGAAGTCGTGCGTCAAAACAGTTTTTCACGGGCGGCGGCTCGTTTGAGTGTGACTCCCAGCGCGGTCAGTCAGCGCATTAAGCAGTTGGAAACCCATGTCGGTTGTCAGTTAATCATGCGCCAGCGGCGCGATGTCATTCTCACCGAAGAGGGGCGTTTTTTATACGAAAAGTTTGACCGCTCCCTGGGCAGCATTGAATACGCCGTGAGTTGCATTGTCTCCGGACAAATCACTCAGCGGGTGACTTTGGGGGTTTTGGCGTCTTTTACATCCAAATGGCTCATCCCCCGCCTGCACCGTTTTTATCAAAAACATGGGAATTTGCAGCTTGTCACGCGCTCGGTCAATCACACCATGGATGTGGAACGGGAAAACGTGGAATTGGCGGTGGTGAATTTGCCGTCTCCGCCGGCGACGGCGTCATTAAGTTCGTCTCTTTTATGGCGGGAGAAATTGTTTGCGGTGTGCAGTCCGCAGTATCTCAAAAACGCCCGTCAGACGCTTAAAACACCCGCCGATTTGTCCCGTCACACGCTGTTGCACGACCAAACTGAAATCGCCAACAGTCGTCATCTTGATTGGACGTCATGGATGAGCGTTGCCGCTCCCGGACAGGCGGCGGATTTGTCCGCCGGTCGTTTTTTCACCCAAACCGATTTGGCTTTGCAGGCGGCGATAGAAGGACACGGCATCGCCCTCGCCCGCTCATCACTCGCCACCGATGATTTGCAAAAAGGACGACTAATTGACCCGTTTAAGATTAAAGTGCCGGCGCAGTCCGGTTGTTATATGTGCGCGCGCAAAAACATCTGGGACATTCCCAAAATTGTCATGTTGCGCAAGTGGCTTTCGGATGAAGCCGCCAAAGACAGGCGCTCTTTGGAAAGGGGACGTTAAATGCGAGAACTAATTGCCGCTATTGTTTTTATAATTTCCATTTCCTTTCTTGACGTATCCGACCGCGAGGGCAGTGTTGTTTACGGGATTTTCATTCTCTCCGCAATAGGCGCGGCGGTATATTTTTCGGCGGCGGTTGTTGAACGATTTAATTCAAGAATGCAAAACTGGTTTCGCATCACGCCCGGCATGCCCACGGAGGTTGATGAAGAAGAATGGGCAAAAATGGGAAAGTCGGGACCCGTTCCCGGTGTTCAAAACCCGACATCGTCCGTTTCTCCGTCCTCCCCTTCCCTGTCATCCGCTCCGTCCTCCCTTTCTGAGTCATCCACTCCCCCGCCCGCTCCCGAACCGGATGAACCCGTTGATTTATACGACCGTCTGCCGCCGATTGAAGATGAGCCGCTTGAAGATGAAGAATCCGAGCCGCCGAAATAATGTCCGTTTGCATGTATCATGTCGCCGGTTTTGGGAGTTGTGATGAGTGACGTATTGCTCGTTAAAAAACCGGGCGAACTGCCTCCTCGGTTTGGCGTGCAATGCGTTATGAATTGTGTCTCGGAGGATTCGGAACAATACGAGGCGTTTTATTGGGAGTTGAAGCCCGATGGACAGGTGCGGATGTTTGATTCCATGACCGAGGCGAGTGAATATTGTCGCGTGTTGAACGACTCCTACTACAGCCGCCGTCCGTCCAACAAGGAAGTCCGTGATATTTTTTATCGCGTGATACAAGTGAGAAACGCCCGCTAAAAACACGGCAAACCGGACTTTTACAACCGGTTTTTAATCCGACTCCATATCCGATTCCAACAACGCCGCGGCGCATGCCAGTGCCTGTCTTGTTGCGGCGACATTGTGAACGCGCAACACCGCCGCGCCGTGTTGGGACAAAATCGCCGCCGCCACGGCGCTTGCGACATCTCTTCCCTGCGGAGATTGTTCACCGGAGAGCTCGCCCAACAATGCTTTTCGCGAAACGCCGACCAACACCGGATATTCACCTCCCAACTCCGATAAGTTGCGAAGCAGTTCCAAATTATGCGCCGTTGTTTTACCGAAACCGATGCCGGGGTCCAAACAAATACGGGAGGAAGACACGCCGGCGGCGACAAGCGCGCGCGCGCGTTGTTGCAGAAACTCGCCGACTTCTTCACAGACATTGTCATAATGCGGCGCGGTTTGCATTGTCCGCGGAGTTCCTTTCATGTGCATTGCCACCGCGCCGCAGGTGGAACCGGCGACAACCGCTTCCGTCTCCGGCGCGCAAAAACCGCAAACATCATTAAGAATACATGCGCCCGCCGACAGTGCGCTTTTCATGACTTCCGGTTTCATCGTATCCGCCGACACCGCCGCACCGTGCGCCGCCAACTTTTCAATCACCGGCAAAACCCGCGCTTTTTCATCCTCCACCGACACCGATTCAGCGCCGGGACGTGTTGATTCACCGCCGATGTCCAATATATCCGCGCCTTCTTCCAACAATTTTAATCCGTGAGTGACGGCGTCTTTCGCATTGACAAACTGTCCGCCGTCCGAGAAAGAATCGGGCGTGATATTGACAATTCCCATGACTAACGGGCGGTCTAATGAAAAGGAAAAATCACCGCACTGCCACTTATTCATCATTTTGCAAAATCCGAGTTTCGCCGTGCGCCAAAACATGAAACCGGGGCGCCTCCTCCGACATTGCCGCGCGCAGTTTTTCCGGCGGTTCATCCATTGGCTCGTCTGTCAGTTGAAAAGTCCCCCAGTGTGAGGCAAAAGCTTCACGCGCGCGAATGTCCGAGAAAATTTGCAATGATTCCGCCGGATTAATATGCGCTTCTTTCATAAACCAGCGCGGTTCATAAGCGCCGATGGGAATCATCGCCCAGTCAAAGCCGCCGTATTTTTCACCGAGTGCGACAAAGTCCTGTGAATAACCGGTGTCGCCGACAAACAAAAAACGCCGTCCCGCCGTCTCCCACACCCATGACGCCCACAGTGTCTTATTCCTATCCCACGGAAAGCGGGAGCTCCAATGATGACAAGGTTCGGCGACAAAACGCTCGCCCTGCCATTCCGCCGACTCACCCCAGTCCAACTCATGAACGATTTTTGCGCCGCGTGAAGTCAAAAAGCCGCCCAAACCGAGAGGACAAAAAAACCGTGTTTGTGGATTCCTCCGCGCCAGTGTTTTAATGGAGTCGGAATCCAAATGGTCGTAATGATTATGCGAAATCAGCACGACATCAATGGGCGGCAACTCATCAATGGCAATGCCGGGCGGTGTTCCGCGTTCGGGTCCGGCGAAGTTAAAGGGTGAAGCGCGTTGTGAGAAATGCGGGTCGGTTAGGACATTCACACCGTTCGCCTGTAACAGAAAAGTCGCGTGTCCAATCCAAGTCAGTGTGTTTTTATCGCGGTTTTGCCGCAAAAATTCCGCCTCATTATCGGCGAGTGGAAAAGACAACAATGGATGTCCGGGTGATTCACGCCGCCATCTCAACAAATCGGAAAACGGTTTATTAATTGTGCCGCCGAAGTTGTTTCGAAACCCGCCGCCGGGTACATGATGAGATGGAATTGAGTTATTCGCCG
>JAWONR010000016.1:0-25175 GCA_033865115.1 Candidatus Persebacter sydneyensis
GAGCCGTTTTTGGTTTTGGAATGACGGCGAAAACATCATCGCCTTTCAGTGATGGAGTTTGTTTATGGGTTTTTGGCAAACGATTCTAAAAATTTCGCCAATACTTCAGTGGTTTCCATAATATCTTCCACAAAAACTTTTTCGTTGGATGTATGATAGCATTTGATTGAAGGCTCCAAGGCAAAACATGGTACAACGGAGCCGTTTTTGTTTAATTCTTCGCCATAAACAACATAATCATTTTTGTTATTATCATCTTTTAATCTCGGGCAAATTCTATGAAACTCCTTTGTTAATGATTCAGTTCGCTTTTCCAGTTCCGGTGTTGGACTGCCGCCATATCTTTCCCACGGTCGGGAATACAGAGCGATGCCCGGCTCACCTTCAAATTTCGGCGTAACATCCACTACCACAACCGCCGCGGGAATTTTTTCTTGCTCAATAAGATGTTTGGACAGACGGCGCGCTCCCATGCCATTGTAAAATTCCTCTCCGCTTTTGTTAACGCCATTGTTATGTAATTTATCCGTTTTTAAACATCGTAAGAAAAAAGACTCTTCGCACTCCGAAAGCAGAATTTTCAACGGCGGGAATTTACGGTGCGCGCTTAGCTTTAGCAGGTACAGACAAACACCGATTCCAACCGCGTCATCAAGCAAGCCTCTTAATCTTGACTTTTCGTCTTTATTTTCCATGGTTATGGGAATGCTTCTCGGTTGTTCCTCACCTTCCCAGCTCCAATAATCATTTTTGTCCAAGTGTGCGGACAATGCAACGGATAATTCTCCCGTACCGCGTGTTTCCACCATAATATTCCCGTCATCAACAAAAACGGGCTTGGCGTCGATACTTTTACAAAACTTTTTTATGAACGGATGCAACCGAAATTCATAAGTTGTGAAAGACGGCACCTTCGCAATGTCCATAATCAATTTAGTTAACTCATTGGTTGATATTGTCATGGGTTTCTCCTTGGCGGCTTGCGCAAGTAAATATTACCACGTTCCACGGGTAAATTCGGTTTTAAATTGGTGATAATCGCCGAAAACGGCGGACGTTTATATTTGCGACGGGTCGACGTCTATACTCCAGCGAACACCGGAAACCGTAACAATACTGTCTCGCCACTCCGTTAAAAATTGATGCAACCGCGCGCGCGAAGCGGACTGTGCCATGAGTTGCCAGCGAAAACGTCCGGCAACTTTGGCAACGGGAGACGGCACCGGGTCAAAAAACCTCACTTCATTGGGCGCGCATTTGCCGGCATTGTTTCGGGCGGCGGAAAAAAACTTGCGCAATTGGGATTCGGACGGCGATGACGCGCGCAACAAAGCACAGTGTGAAAACGGCGGCAGCGCCATTCGCCGTCTTTCCTCCGACAACCGCTTCCAACACTGTCGCAAATCATCCGCCAACAAATCACGATAAAACGGATGGTCGGGATACGCGGTTTGAATTAACACGCGACATGTGCCGGTGTTGCGCGTGCCGCGTCCGATGACTTGTCGCAACAACATTAACAAACGTTCTTCGGCGCGAAAATCCGCCGACCACAAACCGGCGTCGGCGTTGAGAACGCCGATAAACGACAACTTGGGAAAATCATGTCCCTTGGCGACAATTTGAGTGCCAACCAACAACCGCGCTTCGCCGGAAACAATTTGTTTTCGCAACTCGGCGAAACTATCACGCCGTGACAGTGAATCACCGTCCAGCCGAATCGCCTTTAACGGTGCAAACCGCGCATTAAGCGCCTCTTCTATCCGCTGAGTTCCCGCGCCTTTGGCGGCGAGCGGACCACCGCAGGCGGCGCATGTCGGAGGCGGCACCTTGGTGTTGCCACAACGATGACACAACAATTGTCCGCGCCGCATGTGCCATGTCATGCGCGACTCACATGCCTCACACGCCGCCGCCCATTCACATCGGCGACAGGCGAGCATGGGAGAATACCCGCGCCGGTTAATAAACACCAACGCCTGTCCGCCCGCCGACAATGTCTCCGACAATTCGCCGAGAAATTGTTGCGACATGCCATGAAACAACGCGCCGGTTTCAGGCGCAAGCGCGGCTTTGAGATGACCTTGTCGTGCGCGCGCGTTCATGCGCAATAAATGATAACGGCGGCGGCGTGCGTTTTCATAACTTTCCAAAGAAGGCGTCGCCGAACCGCAAACCAATGTTGTTTTTTCGCGGCGCGCGCGCCACACTGCGACATCGCGCGCCGAAAACAAAAGTCCCTCGCCTTGTTTGTAAGAGTCATCGTGTTCTTCGTCCACGACAATCAAACGCAAATCAGGCAACGGCGCAAACACCGCCGAGCGCGTGCCGAGTACGACATCGGCGGCGCCTTCGCGCGCCATCAACCACCGCCGCGCGCGTTCGCCGTCCGTCAATGCGCTGTGCATCACACACAATCGCTTGTCGGGAAATCTTTCGGCAAAAGATGATTCTAATTGAGGTGTTAAATGAATCTCCGGAGTCAAAACAAGCGCCTGTCCCCCCGCCGCGAGAGCTTTTTGGGCGAGTTGTAGATATACCTCCGTCTTACCCGCGCCGGTGTCGCCAAACAACAAATACGGCGCATAACCGTCATTCATTTTCACCGCTTCCACCGCATTCTTTTGGTCGTCAGTCAAAACCGGCGGAGGTGTCGGTGAGACGGCGGCGGACGGCGGCCAATAATGTCCGCGCGTAAGCGCTCCTTTTTTACACATTCGCCGCAATGCCGGTTCTTCAACTCCGGTTTCAAGATGAATAATCGCGGCGGTTTGACATCCATTTTGACGAAGAAATGTCCATACTTTTCGCGCATTCTCATCGGACGGCGGATTGTCATCAACGGCGGCGTAACCGTTTGCCAAAACTGTTTTACTGCTGCGGCGAAAAACGGCGGGAATTGCGGCGGCGGCGGCAACGCCAATTGGAGCGTGATAATAATCCGCGCAAAAACGAATTAAGTCCAAAACCGCCGCGGGCAACGGCGGCATGACCTCATCCACTTCCAAAAGCGGCTTAATTTTAATATTGGCGGGGGCGGCGGAGGTTTTACGCTCCTCCATGACAATGCCCATGGCGGTTTTGTTGCGAAATGAAACGCGGACACGCCGTCCCAGCAGCCCTTTGGCGGGAGCGGCGTAATCAAACAACTGAAACGCCCGGACATTGACGGCAACGGAAACAATCATGGCGGCGGATTATACCCCGCCGCGGGCGGTGATTTTGCCGCTGTGCTTTATAATTCACCCATGTCCGATTCTCCGCCCCCAAACACCGACTTTGGTTTTGCCGATGTCAACACCGGCGCAAAAGCCGCGCTGGTCGGCGAAGTGTTTTCGCGAGTTGCCCCCTATTACGACTGCATGAACGACTTAATGTCGGGCGGCATGCACCGAGTTTGGAAAAACACGGCGGTGATGTTGGGCGACCTGCGTCCGGGCATGCGGGTTTTGGATTTGGCTTGTGGCAGCGGTGATTTGTCGGCGCGCATTTTGCCGCGCATCATGCCCGGCGGACAATTGACAATGGCGGACATTCACGCCGACATGTTAAGAAACGGACGAAAAAAAGCCGCTTGTGCCGCGGTTCAATGCGACGGTGAAACACTGCCGTTTGCAAAACACAGTTTTGACCGCGTGTTCATCGCTTTTGGACTGCGCAATATCACCAACCGCGAGAGCGCCTTGTCGGAAATGCATCGAGTTTTGCGTCCCGGCGGCATGTGTGTGATTTTGGAGTTCTCACCGCCGCGCGGGATGATGGGACAGCGTTATTTATTGTCGGGATTGCCGCGTCTGGGACGGTGGTTTTTTGGCGATGATGAAAGTTATCGTTATTTGGGCGAATCCATCATGCGTTTTCCGCCGCCCGAAAAGTTGTCGGCGATGATGACGGAAGCGGGTTTTGCACGCGGTGAATATTTTAATTTGGCGGCGGGCATCGTGTCATTGCACCGCGCGCGGCGGCTCTCTTAATCAAATGCCCGCCTCTATCTCCGCCCCGTTAAAAGCATTGGAAAAGCGCATTGTCGGCGCGTTTCCTGACATTGAATCATGGTTGCGCGAATCATTTGCTGAAACACCGGCGGCGTTTTACACTTCCACGGACTTGCGCAACAACGGACAAAAAATCGCCTCCATTGACGCCAATGTTTTTCCGGGCGGTTTTAATAATTTGCCGACATCATCGCATGCATTGGCGTCCGGAGCGTTGCGACGGCAGGTTGAATTATCGTGTCCCAACAGCAGTGCGGTTTTATTAATTCCGGAAAACCACACGCGCAATCTCGCCTATTTGGACAACATCGCCATTTTGCGTCATTTATTTGAATCGGCGGGCATCGCCGTGCAACTCGGGCGGTTGGACGGTGAAGCGATGAATGTTGTCGCCGCCAACGGACAAACATTAAACATGTTGCCGGTGGAACGGCGTGATGGAAGATTGATTTGCGACGGCGTCATGCCGTGTGCGGTGGTGTTAAACAATGATTTATCGGGCGGATTGCCGCCGATTTTGCGTGATTTGGATATTCCGACCATGCCGTCCGCCGCTTTGGGCTGGGGGACTCGGCGAAAGTCGTCACATTTTCATCAATACCGCCGCGCCGCCGAAGAGTTGGCGGCGTTGTTGGACGCGGATGCATGGTTGTTGTGCGCCGATTTTTCAGTTTGTAACAGTGTGGATTTTCACCGCCGGGAAGGCATGGAGTGTTTGGCGGCGGCGGTGGACGAAACACTTTCGCAAATCGGCGAAAAATATCGTCAGCACGAAGTCACTGATGAGCCGTTTGTGGTGTTAAAAGCCGACCAGGGAACTTATGGCATGGGTGTTTTACCGGTGCGCCGCGCCGAAGAAGTGTTTTCACTCAACCGCCGTCAGCGCAACAAAATGGCGGTCGGCAAAGACGGCGCCGAAGTGTCCAGCGTGTTAATACAAGAAGGCATTAACACCGTTGATGAATCAGCGGACGCGCCCGCCGAGCCGGTGATGTACATGGTCGGCGACACCGTGGTGGGCGGTTTTTATCGGGAAAACAAAACCCGCGCGCGTCATGAAAACTTAAACAGTCGCGGCATGTCGTTTTCACCGCTGCCGTTTTCCTCCGCCTGTTGTCCGCCTACGACGGGAGAAAACACAATGGAGGCAAGATTGTATGTATACGGCGTTTTGGCGAGATTGGCGGCGTTGTCGGTGGCGCGCGAAGCCGCGGCGGCGGAGAAAAATTCATGACTTCGACTTCTTCACCGGCGGCGGCGATTGACATTGGTTCCAACGCCGTTCGCATGTTGGTCGGCGATAGAGACGGACGGGCGACAAGCGTTCATTTATTTGTTCGCGTGCCGCTGGGTTTGGGACGCGAAGTATACGGCGGCGACAAGACCATTTCGCCGGCGGCTCAGCGAAGATTGACCGATGCATTGGACGGATTACAAAAAATCGCCCGCTCCATGAATGCTTCGCCGTGTCGGGCGATAGCCACCGCCGCCATTCGCGATTGTCGAAACCGCAAACAAGTGTTGGCGAATATTCGCCGCCTTGCAGGAGTAACGATACATGTTCTTAACGGTGATGAAGAGGCGTCACTCATTGGCCTCTTTGTCGCCCGTCAATTTCCGCCCCGTGCAACGGTGTTAAATATTGACACCGGCGGCGGCAGCACTGACTGCGCGGTCATTAAAAGCAGAAAAATGCTCGCACATGCGACTTTTAGCGTGGGTACGGCGCGTTCCGGCGGCGGGAGTGCGGCGGAAAAAACCAAAATGACGTCATGGTTACAACAATGGCGAGATAAAAACCCGATTCTCGCGGCGAGCGGCGGGAGTGCGCGCAAAATGGAGGAGATTTGCGGTGATATTACACCGGCGCGTTTAAATTCATTTTTACGCCGCGCGGAAAGCATGACTGCGGCACAGCGCGCCCGTGTGTTTGACTTGGCACCCGACCGCGCGCGCAACATTGTGCCGGCGGCGCGCATTGGGAAGCTGGTATTACGCGCGTGTGGTGCATCAAAAATACAAACAATTAGCGGCGGCTTGGGTGAAGCCGTGTTGGAAACCCTGCTCGCCGACAAACGTTAACACCTACGGACACTTAAACACATGCCGTTTTTAGCCGCGGCTTTTGTCGCTGGCGTATGCTTGTTGCAAACGCGAGAGACACTGCCGGAGATTGGAATTTTTGCCGCGATAACAGCGGTGATTTTGGTGGCGGCGTGCGGACGCAAAGAAACACGCGCCGCGGCGTTACTGGCGTTGTGTTTTTTTGGCGGATTTTATTATTCAGCATGGCGCTCCGAGTCACGTTTAGCGCAGCAATTGCCGGAGGATTTGCAATGGCGCGACATTGTCGTAGAAGGCAAAGTACGCGGTTTTCCGCGTGCCGGCGAAGACAGAACCTCTTTTGATTTTGACATCGCACGCATAATAAAGCCGGACATGCCGTTGCGTTTGCGCGTACGGCTGACTGATTATCATTACCACGCGCCGCCAACATCGACAATTCGCGAAGGCGCGCGTTTGCGTTTAAGGGTTCGCATTCGTCCGCCGCGCGCGAATATTAATCCAAACGGTTTTGATTACAGCGGTTATTTATTCGCCCGCGGCATTCGTGCGGCGGGTTATGTGCGCGCGCGCGACAAAATTGAAGTATTGTCGGCGGGCGGCGGTTTTCGCGACTCTTTACGCGAACGCGCGGCGGCGATGCCGAGACATGGTAATTTGTTGGTGGCGTTTATTGTCGGTGACCGTTCCGGAATTGAAAACGAACAGTGGGAGGTTTTTCGGCGCACCGGCACCGCACATTTATTAAGCATATCCGGCACACACATCACCCTGGCGGCGGGAGCGATGGCACTCGTGGCGGGGTTTTTATGGCGGCGAAGTCGAAGACTCATGCGATTAATGCCGGCGCAAAAAGCGGCGTTATTGGCGGCAATCCCGGCGGCGTTGGGATACGCGGCACTTGCGGGATTTGGCGTGCCGATACAACGGAGTGCGTTAATGTTTTTAGTCGCCGCTTGTGCCGCGTTACGCGGCGGGATGTCATCGGCGGTGCAAACCATGGCGGTCGCGGCGGCGGTGGTCACGGCGGCGGATCCGTGGGCGGTGTTATCACCCGGATTTTGGTTGTCGTTTATGCTGGCGGGAGCGGTTATTGCGGCGGCGACGCATGGTGTTTCTTCGCTCATTCGCATACAGTGTTTGGTGTCGCTTTTTGCGTTGCCGTTAACATTATGGTTTTTTAATGAAGCATCTTTGGCTTCGCCGGTGGCAAACATGGTGGCGGTGCCGCTGGTGGGATTGGCGGCGTTGCCGTTGGCGTTGGCGGACATATTTTTGCCCGGTGATGTTTTATGGACGGCGGCGGGATGGGTGTTGGCGGCGTTGTTATGGTTTTTGGAATGGTTGGCGGCTTTTTCGTGGACATCGTGGCAGGCGGCGGCGGATTGGTGGTTGTTTCTACCGGCGTGTTTGGGCTGCATGTGGATGTTAATGCCGCGCGGGACGCCTTTACGCTGGGCGGGATTGTTGCCGGTGGCGGCGATGATGTTGTGGCATCCGCCCTCTCCTCCTCCCGGCGCTTTTCGCCTGAGTGTTTTGGATGTCGGACAAGGCACGGCGGCGGTGGTGGAAACTCATTCGCATGTGATGATTTACGACTCCGGTCCCCGGCATGCGTTTAATATCATCCGTCGTTTTTTACGCGGACGGGATATTGACATGTTAATGGTCAGTCATGACGACAACGACCACAACGGCGCGACTCGGGCGTTGTTGGCAGTGCAAAAACCGGCGGTTTTATCTTCTTCTTTTGATTCCACTCATCCGCTGGCGGCGCGGGAGGAATATATGCCGTGCGCCTCCGGACAAGAATGGGAATGGGACGGCGTTCATTTTGCGGTTTTACATCCGCCGATTAAATACGAACCCGCCAACGACAATGCCGCAAGTTGCGTGGTGAAAATAACGGCGCAAGACGGGACTGCGCTTTTGGCGGGCGATATTCCGGAGGAGGTTGAACGGGGTTTGGTTGAGGAATTGCCGCCCGCCGATTTACGCGCGGAAGTTTTATTGGCCTCCCATCATGGCAGTCGTTATTCATCGGCGGAATCGTTTTTGCATGCCGTGTCGCCGCGGGCGGCGATTTTCTCCGCCGGTGCCGGCAATCGATTTGGACATCCGCATGCCGAAGCCGTGGCGCGGGTGATAAATGCGGGCGCCGAAGTGTATCGCACCGACCAAGACGGCGCGGTTATCACCGACATTGACGAAGACGGCATTCGCATCAACACATGGCGCGCGCGCTACCGCCGTTATTGGCATGAAATTGAGAAATGAATTCGGCGATGGCGGTGAATTTTGTTTTTTTGCGAAGCGTTGTTTTATTAAAAAACTCTCCGAAAGTAATTTCGCATGACAAAAACATCATGCGAGCGCTTAAAAAGCATTATAATTCGCTATGGCCTTGGCGATTTTGCATAGCCGCGCATTGACCGGCGTTTATGCGGCGGATGTAACGGTAGAAGTTCATTTGTCCGGCGGACTCCCACAATTTAACATTGTCGGTTTGCCCGACACTGAAGTTAAAGAAGCGCGTGACCGCGTGCGCGCCGCCATCCTTAACGCCAACTTTTCCTTTCCCGCCCGTCGCATTACGATTAACTTGGCGCCCGCCGACATGCCAAAAGAAGGCGGACGTTATGATTTGCCCATCGCCGTTGGGATTTTGGCGGCATCCGGACAAATTTCCGCCGACCGCTTGGGCGAGCTTGAATTCGCCGGTGAATTGGCATTAGACGGCGGACTTCGTTCATGCGGCAGCGCGTTGCCAATTACACTGGCGGCAATGCGAGACCGGCGGGCGGTGATTATGCCGCCCGAAGACTCGTCCATTGGCGCGCTTGCGACCGGTTCTTCCGTTTATTCCGCCGATTCTTTGTTGGCGGTATGCGCTCATTTATGCGGACGCGAACAATTAAAAATGGCGTCTCCGGCACCGCCGGCGGAGATAAAAAATCCGTTGTGTATCAGTGATGTAAAAGGACAACTACGCGCCAAACAGGCGTTGGAAGTCGCCGCCGCCGGCGGACACAGTGTTTTGATGATGGGACCGCCCGGTTGTGGCAAATCCATGTTGGCAACGCGCTTGTGCGGACTTATGCCGTTGCTCAGTGAAGCCGAAGCATTGGAATCGGCGGCGGTGCGTTCTTTGTCCGGCGGCGACTTTATGTCGGAAGCATGGCGTCATCGTCCTTTTCGCTCGCCGCATCATTCCGCCTCCGCCGCCGCGCTCATCGGCGGCGGCGGCAAACCCAAACCCGGAGAGATTTCACTTTCGCATCATGGCGTTTTGTTTTTGGATGAATTTCCGGAGTTTGACCGGCAAGTGTTGGAAGTGTTGCGCGAGCCGTTGGAATCGGGAATGGTCACCGTATCACGCGCCGCGCGCAAAGCCGATTTTCCCGCCGTTTTTCAGATGATCGCGGCGATGAATCCGTGTCCGTGCGGTTATTTGTCGCATCCGCAAAAGGAATGCCGTTGTACGCCCAATCAAATTAACCGTTATCGTTCAAAGATTTCCGGTCCGTTGTTGGACAGAATAGACATTCATATTGAGGTGGAACCGTTGTCGCAGGATGAAATTACCGGCAAAGCGACGGGAGAAACCAGCGACACATTGCGCGCGCGCGTGGCACAGGCGCGCGATTTCCAAACCGCCCGTCAAAACGGATTAAACGCCCGTTTGACGCCCGCCGAGGTGGATATCTATTGCATTCCCGATGACAACGCGAAACAATTCGCGCGCAAGGCGTTGGAAAGGCTGGGTTTGTCGGCGCGCGGTTATCATCGCATTCTAAAAGTCGCCCGCACCATCGCCGATTTGGCTCAGGAAGAAGACATCACCGCCGAACATTTTGGACGCGCCATTCAACTCCGCCGACTGGCGTTTAATGATTTTGCCGCGTAATATTTTTATGTTTTTGTAAACGGAAGAATTAAATCCGCTGATAAGTCCCGCCCGCGGACGGAATAATTTTTCCCTCCATCTCCAACGCCAACAAATCCGACAACAATGAATCGGCGGGGACACCGCTCCTCGCGGCAATGTCATCCAGCGCGGTCGGTTCAAAATCAATGAAGTTTAATAAATCGCCCTCCGCCGGAGGCGGCGGCAATGTCCCGCGCACTTGACTCTTTAAATTTAATTCATCCAAAATATCACCAATATTTTCGGCGAGTTTCGCGCCTTGTTTAATTAATTGATGACAACCGCGGTGCATTGGTGAGTTGATGGACCCCGGCACCGCAAAAACTTCACGACCCTGCTCCACCGCGCATTTGGCGGTGATGAGTGCGCCGCTTTTAACCGCCGCTTCCGCGACCAGACATCCCCGCGACAAACCGCTGATAATGCGATTGCGGCGCGGAAAGTGCGAAGTATGCGGCGGCGCATCCAACGGCAAATCACTGACAATCGCACCGCCTTCGCGCACAATGTCCATCGCCAATTGTCGACTTTGTTTTGGATAAACAAGATTGGCGCCGGTGCCGACAACCGCCACCGTCCGTCCGCCGCCTTCAATCGCGCCGCGGTGGGCGGCGGTGTCAATGCCTTGCGCCATGCCACTGACAATATTAACGCCCGATTCTGAAAGTGACTGGGCGAAGATTTGAGCGTTGGCCGTCCCCGCGCGAGATGCGTTGCGACTGCCGACAATCGCCACCAACGGACGTTCGGTAAGCGCCAGCGGGTCACCGCGCACATACAACAACGGCGGCGGGTCTTTGGTGTTAATCTCCAACAACGCCGATGGATACGCCGCATCCGCCAAAGTGATAATCGCACATTGCGGTTGTTGAGTCCATTTACAGGCGGCTTCCGCATATTGTTCCATTTGCGGAGACGGATTTTTGATATTGACCGCGGTTTTGGCGGGAATGACTTTTTGTAGCGCCGACAAGTGCGCGCGCCGCACCGCGCCGGGTGAGCCAAACTCTCCCAATAGTTTTTGAACGGCGACCGGACCCGTGCCCTCACTCATACACAGCAACAGCCATTCTTTCAACCCAAAATCACGCGACATGGGCAAATTATACCCGCACAAACGCGCAACCGCCCGCATTTGCGCGCTCGCGGTGTTAAAATAAACCTCATGTCCAAAAACGCCCAAGTTTTGCCGATTATTCAATTCCCCGATCCGTTTTTGCGCGCCCAGGCCGAGCCGGTCAAGGCGGTGGATGATGACATGCGTGAATTGGCGCGTGATATGGCGGCGACCATGCTCGCCGCGCGCGGTGTGGGACTTGCCGCAACACAAGTGGCGCGTGGATGGCGTGTAATTGTCGCTGAAAATCGGACTGAACATCCTGAACATCCCGAAGAACCGCCACTGTCTGCGCCGTTGTTTTTTTTTAATCCGACAATTATTGACGCCGCCAAAGACATCGTCGTACGCGAAGAAGGTTGTTTGTCCATGCCCGGCGTTTATGCGCCGGTGCGGCGTCCGGCACAAGTGACGGTTTCGGGACTGGATATGGACGGCAAACCGCATGAAATTCGCGCCGAAGGTTTGCTCGCCACCTGTTTACAACACGAAATAGACCACTTGGACGGCGTGTTGTTTATTGACCATATCAGCCGCCTGCGCAAAGCAAGACTGCTCGCCAAATACGAAAAGCTTCGCACCGGACGCCCTTTATAGCCATGCGAATTGTTTTTTTTGGCGGCGGCGGTTTTGGCATCGCCGCGTTGCACATGCTCGCAGAAACGCATGATATTCAACATGTATTTAGTCCGCCGCCGCGTCCCGCCGGACGCAAAATGCGCATAACTTCATGTCCGCTCGCCGCCGCCGCGCAAGAGATGGCGTTGCCATTGACCGAAAACCATGCCACCGCGGACGAAATACGAAAATATAAACCCGATGCCGTTGTTGTTTGTGATTATGGCGTAATTTTCCCACTCGACATGTTGACTGTCGCCGCACGCGGCGCGCTTAATATTCATCCGTCATTATTGCCAAAATGGCGCGGCGCGGCGCCCATTGCGCGGGCGATTATGGCGGGTGATTCCAAAATTGGCGTTTCCATTATGCAAATGGACGCCGGACTCGACACCGGCGCGGTGTTGGCGCAACAACAAACGCCCGTTTTGCCCGATGCCGACTATGGCATCATTCACGCGACACTCGCCGAAGCGGGAGCGGAATTGTTGTTGTCCGTTTTGCGCGATAATCCGCCGCCGGTGCCGCAAGATTCCGCTCTCGCCACTTATGCCCATAAAATTCTAAAAGATGAACGAGTGTTAAACTTTTCCCAACCCGCCGAAATATTGGAAAGACAAATACGCGCTTTGTCACCTCCGGGAGCGCGGGCATGGTGGGGAGATTCACCGCTTATTATCTCCGCCGCACAAACGACAAATGACAAAGGCGCGCCCGGAGAAGTGTTGTCCGCCGATGAGCACGGCATTGTCGTCGGTTGCGGCAAAAACGCCCTGCGACTGCTCCGCCTTCAAAAACCGGGCGGACAAGCCATGGATGCGGCGGCACTGTTGCGCGGACGGAGACAAAATCACTCGGAATCGTTTTCTCCGCCTCATCGGGCATAATGCCCGCATATATGCCCCGGTAGCTCAATTGGATAGAGCGTTCCCCTCCTAAGGGAAAGGTTGGACGTTCAAATCGTCTCCGGGGCGCCATTACGCTCCGACACTCGCAGGCGGTGCTATACTTGAATTTATGGAACCCGTTTCTTCGCCGGTGCGCTTTTATCGCCGTATCACCGGCGCTTTGGCGGATGAAAACTTACAACGTGCTTTGGCGGCGACTCGTGACAAATTTACCTCCCACCGCGCCTCCGCCATTGACAAATATTGCGCCCAAGGCGGCGATTTTGAACAACTACGCGAATGGGGAAAACAACGGCGTGAAGAAGCCGTTTGTCGCATGCCGGAATTGTTGCGGGAATTTGAACACAACGCCCGCGCCGCCGGCGCAACAGTGTTGTGGGCAAAAGACGCCGCCGCCGCACGGCGTTTGATAACCGAAATCGTTCACCGACACGACGCCAAACTCGCGGTTAAATCCAAAAGCATGGCCAGTGAAGAAATCTCCCTCAATAACGCCCTGCTCGCCGCCGGTGTTGAAGCGGTGGAAACCGACTTGGGTGAATTTATCGTGCAACAAAGCGGCGAAACACCTTCGCATATTATCGCCCCCGCCATGCACAAAAGCCGACAACAAGCGGCTGAAATCATCAAAAAAACCTCCGCTTGTGACGGCGATGACATTCCCGCCCTCACCCGCGCCGCCCGCGCGCATTTGCGCGAGAAGTTTTTGCGCGCCGATGTCGGCATCAGCGGCGCCAACTTCTTAATCGCCGAAACCGGCTCTTCATTAATTGTCACGAATGAAGGCAACGGACGTATGAGCATGACTCTGCCGCCGGTGCATATCACCATCGCCGGCATAGATAAAATTATCCCCAAGTGGGAGGACATTCCCGGCTTGTTAAAACTTTTGACCGTTTCCGCGACCGGACAACGACTGAGTAATTATGTAAGCATTCTCACCGGCGGCGGCACATCCGCCACTCCCGCGCATACTTATATTGTTTTATTGGACAACGGACGCGCCGCCCTGCGACACGGCGACTGCCGTGAAATGTTGCGTTGTATTCGTTGCGGGGCGTGTATGAATCATTGTCCCGTTTATCACGCGATTGGAGGACACGCCTACGATGCGACTTATATGGGACCGATGGGACAGGTATTAACGCCCTCCCTGAACAAAACCGATTCCGAACTGCCGCATGCCGCCACTATGTGCGGTGCATGCGCCGTTGTGTGTCCGGTTAAAATTCCCCTGCCGGATCTTATGCGCCGTTTGCGCCGGCGACATGTTGAAAAACGTCCGATGAAAGAACGCATGTTTTTACGCCTATGGTTTTTTGTCGCCCGTCGTCCGCGGTTGTATGCAATGACGACGTCAGCGGCGGCGGCGGTGTTGGCGTTTATCGGCGGACAAGGGAAAATCATTCACCGTCTGCCGTTTATGCGCGGCTGGTTTGCCGAACGTGATTTGTCCGCGCCGTGCGGACATACATTTCGCGCCATGCAAAAACGGGCGCGACAATGAAACGCCTCAATATTGTCGTGTTGGACGCCGCCACTTTGCGCGGCGGATTGGCGCGTCCTTCTTTTACACATGAATGGACGGAATACGAACGCACCGAAACCGCCGAAACCGCCGAACGCATTCGCGAAGCGCATGTTGTCATTACCAACAAATCTCCCATTAATGCAGAGGCTATCGCCGGCGCCGAAAAGTTGGAATTAATTGCCGTTGCCGCCACCGGCGTGGATATTATTGACTTGCCCGCATGTCGCACCGCCAATGTCTCAGTGTGCAATGTGCGCCGTTATGCCAATCGCAGTGTCGCCGAACATGTGATGGCGTTAATTCTATGTTTGGCGCGCGGCGTTTGCTCGCATCATCAACGCGTTGCCGCCGGCGAATGGGCGAAAAGTCCGGTGTTTTCTCCCGACATGGGCAAGATTAATAATATCGCCGACATGCAACTCGGCATTATCGGCTCAGGCGCGTTGGGAAGCGCCACCGCCGCACTCGCCGAATCAATGGGCATGCGAGTGTTTTTTGCGCTGCGCGACAAACCCGATGACTTACCACGCCTGCCATTGCCGCAATTACTCGCCGATTCCGATGTGGTGTCACTACACCTTCCACTAACGGCGGAAACCCATCACATGTTTAATCGCCGTACTTTTGCCATGATGAAACCCGGCGCGTTGTTCATCAACACCGCACGCGGCGGACTTGTCGACTCAGAAGCATTGGTGGAAGCATTAACTTCCGGCACGTTGGGCGGCGCGGGCATTGATGTTTTGCCAAAAGAGCCGCCGCCGGCGGACGAACCGTTGCTCGCACAAAATATTCCCAATTTAATGATTACACCGCATGTGGCATGGGCGAGCGCGCAGGCGTTGGCGATTTTTCACCGGCAACTTATTGACAATATTGAAAAATTTTATGCGGGCGAGCCGCAAAACATTGTGGTATGAACAACGCCAAAAACTTTAATGACGACCGCGAAGCGGTATTGTCCGCAGTGGGCGATTCTTTTCCCGCCCCGGCAACAGTCAGCGCGCCCGCCGCACCTTCGCCCGTTGGCGATATGACGGAACATTTCATGAGTGCCGTTGGAGAGAATGACGCGACTGTGGAACGACTGTCCGATGAAAACGCGATTGTCGGCGCGGCGGCGGCATATTTACGCTCGCGTGAATTACCGTTGCAATTAGTTTGTACGCCGGAATGGCAACATTTAAATTGGCGCGCCGCGGGAATTGATGCGGAAGTGCGCGCGCCTGTTGGTGATGATATTTGCGGGTTAACCGGTGTTGCCGCCGCTGCCGCCGATTGCGGCGCGATGTTGTTGCGCGGCGACAATTCGGAACAACTCACCGCCAGTTTGTTGCCGCCGCATCATCTTGCAGTGGTGCGCGCCGCCGATATTTTTGCTTCGCTGTCCGATATGTTGGCTCGTCATCGCCCGCCGGGAATGATTGCGTTGTCGTGCGGTCCGTCACGCACCGCCGATATTGAACAAACATTAACTTTGGGCGTACACGGTCCGTTGTCGGTGCATGTGTTGATATTGCCGGCGGAATAAACCTTACAAACGCCAATCAGCGCGCGGGGCAACTCCTTTTACATCCACGACCAGGGCGTCGCCCAAATCATCGGCGGTAATGTCGGCAAATTCACGATGAGCGACGGCAAACACCACCGCCGCGGGTTTTTTCGCCAACGCTTCGCGCCAGTCGCTTGTCGGTGTAAAACCGTATTCGCCCATGGTTTTTCGACTGTCGGCAACGGGGTCGCACACTGTCACTTCGCAACCGGCGTCCGCCAATGTTTTTTGTAACTCAAAAACGCGACTGTTGCGCGAGTCGGAACAATTTTCTTTATATGAAAAACCCAATATTAAAACGCGCGCGCCGCGAATTTTAACGCCGCGCCGCGCCAGCAAATACACTGTTTTATCGGCGACATATGCGCCCATGGAATCGTTAATTTGCCTCGCCGCCAAGATAAGATTGGGTTGATAACCGCTCGCCCGCGCTTTGTGACATAAATAATACGGGTCAACGCCGATGCAGTGTCCGCCCACCAACCCGGGCGAAAAAGGCAAAAAGTTCCATTTGGTTTCGGCGGCGGCAAAAACTTCCGCCGAATCAATTTGCATGGAATGACACAACATCGCCAATTCGTTCATCAGCGCGATATTGACATCGCGTTGTGTGTTTTCCATGACTTTCGCCGCCTCGGCAACGCGAATGGACGGCGCACAATGCGTGCCGGCGGTGATAATCCGCCGATATAACGCATCAACTCGCGCCGCCGATTCCGCCGTTGCGCCGGCGGTGATTTTGGGAATCGCGGTCATGGGACGCGCCGAATCGCCGGGACTTATCCGCTCCGGTGAATAACCGCAGGCGAAATCATCGGGATGCGAAAGCCCGGAAGCTTCACATAAAATCGGCAGACACACTTCTTCGGTGACGCCCGGATAAACGGTGGATTCAATAATAACCATGTCGCCCGCCGACAACACGCCTCCCGCCGCCCGGCAGGCGTCTTGGAGCGGCTGTAAATCGGGGCGCTTGTCGGGCAAAAGGGGAGTCGGCACGGTGATAATAAAAACATTGCACTCGGCGGCGTTTTTAATATTGTCGGCAAAAGTCAGCCGCTCGCCACAGGCGCGCAGTGTTTCGGCGGAGGTTTCACCGGTGTCATCGCGTCCGTCTTTGAGAGCGGTGATGCGCGCCGTATCGCGGTCATATCCCACCACCGGGACATGCGCCGCCAGCGCGGTCGCCAGCGGCAAGCCGACATAACCCAGCCCAATAACGCAAACTCGCTCTTCCATGCCGCTATTTTACGGGATTTTTGCGCGGGGGACGGCGTAGAGGAACTTTTGGATTGCGCCGGGCGGCGGTTTTGTGCTATAATACTCGGACGTTGCGCGAAAGGCGCGGCGATGAAAGGTATGATGATGACGGAATGTGCGGTGGTCGCGACCGGCGGCAAACAATACCGAGTCAAAAAAGGCGATGTCATTTTGGTCGAATCACTGGCGGCCGAAGAAGGCGCGTCACATGTGTTTTCGGAAGTGTTGCTGTTGGAAAAAGACGGCGGCATAGTCGCCGGCGCTCCGTTTGTGGCGAACACCACAGTGCGGGCGACAGTGCTCGCGCAAATCCGCGCACCCAAAATTCGCGTCTTTAAAATGCGCCGCCGTAAAAAAAGCCGGCGCACTCACGGACACCGACAATACCTGTCGCGGGTGCGAATTGACAATATTGAACACGCCGCCTAAACGCGGTAAAAGGAGACGGATTCATGGCGCAGAAAAAAGCAGGCGGCTCTTCTAAAAACGGTCGCGATTCCAACCCCAAGTATCTGGGCGTTAAATGCTTCGGCGGGCAGGCAGTGCGCGCCGGCGGCATTATCGTCCGCCAACGCGGTACCAAATTCCACGCCGGTAAAAATGTCGGCATGGGACGCGACCACACTTTGTTTAGCATCTGCAACGGCGTTGTCGCTTTTCAACGACGAGGAGTCGGACGGCGGCATTATGTTGATGTCGTGCCGTCCATCCAATCCGCCGGCTGAATTCGCTCCGACATTCGCCGTCCGCGCGGCGGCGTATAATGACGGCTTGCGGGCTTGCCAATGAAAAAAGGATTTGTTGACGAAACAGTCATTGTCGCGGCGGGAGGCTGCGGCGGCAGCGGCATCGTGAGTTTTTTGCGCGAACGCGGACGTCCGCTCGGCGGACCCAACGGCGGAGACGGCGGTAACGGCGGTAATGTCCGAATTGTCGCCGATGCTCATGTTAAAACACTTTTGGAATTGGGACGAAGACGGCGAATTGTCGCCGCCAACGGAAAACACGGCTCCGGCGCCAACCGGCACGGCGCCGGCGGCGAAGATATGATTGTGCGCGCACCTCTCGGGACACAAATTTACGATGTCGAAATGGGCGGACTGCATGCCGACTTATTGCATGACAAACAAACCGCCGTTTTGGCTCATGGCGGACGCGGGGGATTTGGCAATGCACGATTTAAAACCGCCGCCAACCGCGCACCGCGCCGCCGAACCGAAGGCGAAGCCGGTGAAGAAAGACAGTTTCGTTTGGAACTCCGCCTGCTCGCGGATGTCGGTTTGCTCGGCATGCCCAACGCCGGCAAGTCATCATTGTTACGCGCACTGTCGGCGGCAAAACCAAAAGTCGCATCGTATCCGTTTACGACATTGTCGCCGCAGTTGGGCGTTATTGACTCCGGCGACGGAACGGCGGTGACTGTCGCCGATGTGCCGGGACTTATCGGCGGCGCCGCGCAAGGCGCGGGTTTGGGCATTCGGTTTTTGCGACACTTGTCACGCACCGCATTGTTGTGTCATGTGGTGGATATGAGCACCGATGACCCGGTGGCGGATTGTTTGCAGGTGAGTCAGGAATTGGAGGCGTGTGACACGCCGCTGGCACAAAAACCTCGCTGGCTGGTGTTGAACAAATCGGACAAACTTTCAACGGCGGCGCAAGAAGAATGTAGCGCCCTTTTGCGGCGGCGATTTCCGGCGTTTTTGCGCACGCATGTCGTGTCGGCACTTTCGGGCGGCGGCGCGCGGGAATTATCACGGGCATTATTGCACCATCATGCGAACGCGGATTAATCCCCGGCGGTTGGTTGTTAAAGTCGGCAGCAGTTTGCTGACCGCCGACGGCACGCGACTTGACGTGGATTATATTGAACGCCTGTGCGCGCAAATCGCCGCGGCGCGACAACGAGGATGCGAAATCGCCGTGGTGTCATCGGGCGCGGTGGCGGCGGGAGTCCAACGTTTGGGTTGGAAACAACGTCCGCGTGCGCGCGCCGATGTACAAGTCGCCGCCGCAGTCGGACAAATGCGACTGGTCAACGCTTTTGAAGAAGCGTTTTCGCGTCATAACCTGCACGCCGGACAAGTGTTACTGACGGCGGAAGACATGTCACACCGAACCTTGTATTTAAACGCGCGCGCGGCGTTGCGACAGATGCTGGCGCATGACACCGTCCCGGTGGCGAATGAAAATGATGTGATTGCAACTGACGCCGTCCGTTTTGGCGACAATGACCGTTTGGCGGCGCAAATTGCCAATTTGTTGGAAGCCGATTTGTTGTTGATGCTCACTGACACCGGCGGTTTGCGCGGCGATGACGGTGTCGTTGTGCAAACGGCGGCGGCAAATGACGATTCACTGATGAGACATGTCGCGCCGTCTCCGGAAGGCGTTGGTTCCGGCGGCATGGCGGGCAAACTGCGCGCGGCAAAAGCGGCGGCGCGAAGCGGCGCACATTCCTTAATCGCCGATGGACGAGACCCGAAAGCACTGGCGCGGGCGTTGGACGGCGATGAAGAATTCGGCACTTTTTTAACGGCGGACATGCCGCGATTGTCGGCGCGCAAACAATGGCTGGCGAGCGGTTTGAATATTTGCGGCAACATTGTCGTAGACGCCGGCGCGGCGCGGGCGTTGGTGCGTGATAAAAAAAGTTTGTTGCCCGCCGGCATGCGCGCGGTGCATGGTGATTTTGTCCGCGGTGATGCGGTGGCGTTGGAGAATGAAGACGGCGGCGTTATCGGTTATGCGCTGGTGAATTATGACGCCGAATCAGCGCGCAAACTATGCGGCGCCAAAAGCGGCGACATTGCGAAAATTATCGGACGTATGTACGAGGAAGAAATGGCGCACCGCGACAACATATCCATTTTGGAATCGCCATGACCGTTTTGGAATCACCATGACCGATTTGGCAACGGAGTTGGCGCGCTACGACGACGACATGAAGCGGATGATTCGCAAGGCGCGGCGACTGGTGCGCTCGGATGCGCCGTTGGCTTCCGTCATTGGACGGCGACAAATGTCGGGCGGCAAACGCCTGCGGGCGGTTATCACCCTGGCCTGCGCGCGCATCTGCGGACTGCCGCAAACCACCGCCGATAAAATCGCCATCGCCATTGAAATCATTCACGCCGCCACTTTGTTGCATGACGATGTCGTGGATGACGCATCTTTGCGCCGGCGGCGTTCCACCGCCAATCATTTGTACGGCAACGCGGCGGCGGTGTTGGGCGGCGATTTTTTATATTCACGGGCGTCTCAAATTTTGTCGGAAATCGGAAGTTTGCCGCTGCTGTCATGGATAGCCCGTGCCACCAACGGTTTGGCGGAAGGTGAAATTTTACAGTTACAACAACGCGGCAAAGTCACCGGCGAGCGGGCGTATTTTGACATTATCCACCGCAAGACGGGGAATTTGTTTGAGTCCGCGGCGGCGGCGGCGCCGTTGGTCTCTCAGAACGATTTGTTTTTGCCGGCGTTGTCCGAATACGGATTAAATTTGGGCATGGCGTTTCAATTAATCGATGATTGTTTGGACTACGCCGGCTCCGACAGCAAAACCGGTAAAAAGATCGGCGCTGATTTCGCCGAAGGAAAAATGACATTGCCGGTAATTTTGGCACTCGCCACGGCGTCCGCCTCTGACAAACGGCGGGTGTTGGCCGGCTGGCGGCGCAACAATGAGGCGTCTTTTGCCGACACATTGCGCCTGGTGCGCGATACCGGCGCCCTTGCCGAAACTCGCCGCCGGGCGGCGGATTATGCCAAACGCGCCGAACACGCCTTGGCGGCGATTCCCGCCCGTCATCGTCCTCCCCTGACCGCCCTCGCCCGCGCTTCACTGCGGCGACAGAGCTAAAACCGCCGCCAGATTGGAATTTACGGACATTTTGATTATAATTGAGATATATGAATAAAACTGTCATTAAAATCCGCATCGGGTTAAATTTCGCCATAGCGCTTTTGTTAGTGGGTTTGACCGCCGATTTTGGCGGTCGTCCGTTGTTAAACGTTGTCGGCACACTGGAACGGCAGGCGACGGACTGGCGGCTGGCGCGTCATGCCGATTCGCGTAAAAACCGCGATATTGTCATTGTCAATATTGACCGCGACAGTCTGCAAAGCATCGGCAGTTGGCCGTGGTCGCGCGGACACATCGCCCAAATATTGGACCAGCTTTTTAACAAATATCAAGTGCGGTTGGCGACATTTATGTTTCCCTTTGTCTCGCCCGACGACGAAGGCGTTGCTATTTTTGACGAAGTCAGCAGAGCGCTCGACGCGGACGGCGGCGACAGGCAGTTGTCGCGGCTTCGGGAGCAGTTTGACTATGACAAACTGCTGGCGGCGGCGATTGACAACCGCAAAGTCATTTTGAGTTATTCTTTTGACAATTCGGCGCGGGTGGACGGCATTTTGCCGCCGTCTGTGGAGATTTTTGACTTTGAAGACAAACAGCGCAAAATCAGCGGCGCCAATTGGAGCTATTATCGCGGTTACGCCGGTAATTTGAGGCCGTTGTTGGAAAAGTCATCGAGCGCGGGTTTTGTCAATTTCATCGCGGACGATGACGGTTTTGTACGGCGCGCACAACTGACGGCGCAACACGCCAAGCGGGAATACGAATCACTCGCACTGTCGCTTTTGCGCAACTCCAGCGGCGCCAGCCAAGTTCGTCTGTTCGCCCAAACCGGCGGCGACAGTGTGGAAACCATTTTGGTCGGGCGTTATGAGGCGCCCATCAACGAAGCCGGTGAGATGTATTTGAACTTCCTGGGACCCGGCGGTCCGTCGGCGGATTTTGAAAACACGCCCGGCGCGGTGTTTCGCTATGTCTCCGCCGTCAATGTCATCAACGGTTCAACGCCGGAAGACCTGTTGCGCGACAAAATCGTCATTATCGGTTCGTCCTCCGAATCGTTGCGCGACATTTATTCGACTCCGCTCAATTCCGAAGTGCCGGGGGCGGAATTGTTGGCGACCCAGCTTGAGAACATTATGGAAGGCAGAGTGTTGCACCGGCTGACTTCCACCGACACATTGGCTTTTGGCGTTTTGATTTTGGTTGCGCTGGTGGCGGCGGCGGTTTTTGCAATGACCGGACCGATGGTTTCCGCGTTGTTGACTTTGGTGTTGTGCGGCGGTTTTATTTACATCAATCTGAGCAAGTGGGACAATGATTTGTTGGTGGTGAATTTTGTGGCGCCGATTTTGGTGATGTCGGGGCTGTTTTTGTGGAATTCCATTTCCGGTTTTGTCTTTGAATGGCGCGCGAGTCGTCATTTACAAAGCACTTTTGGGCAGTATGTGCCGCCCGAACTCGCCAAACGAATGGGCGAGACACAAACGCTTCGCATGGAGGGCGAAAGCCGTGAGATTTCAGTTTTGTTTTCGGATGTGCGCAACTTCACCTCGATTTCGGAGAAATACTCACCGCAGGATTTGACCCGTTTGATGAATCGAATGCTGACCGCGTTGTCCGAGGCGATACATCACGAGGGCGGAACAGTGGATAAATTTATCGGCGATGCGGTCATGGCGTTTTGGAACGCGCCGTTGGACGACCCCAATCACGCCGCCAATTCCGTCGCCAGCGCGCTGGAGATGCAAACGGCAATGAAGGCGCTGTCCGATGACATGGTGCGCGAAGGCAATCCGCCCATGCGACTGGGCGTCGGCATTTGCACCGGCGAAGCCAGTGTCGGCAACATGGGCTCCAAACTTCGCATGGCGTACACCGCCATGGGCGACACCGTCAATGTGGCGTCCCGGGTTGAAGGACTCACCAAATATTACAAAGTCGCCATTTTGGTCACCGAAGCGACTTATCAACAGTGCCGAAGTTCGGACATTCATTTTCGGCTTGTGGATTCGGTGCGCGTCAAGGGACGTGAACAGGCGTTGGTGATTTACGAACCCATCGGCAGTTCGCAGTTGTTGTCTCCCGAAAAGCTCAAGTCACTGGAGTTTTTTGACGCCATGCGCGCCGATTATGTGCGCGGTGATTTTGCCGCGGCGCTGGAAAAGCTGGAACAATGCCGTGAACTCGACCCGTCCGACGGGCTGTGCGAGGTGTATGCGAAACGCATCGCGGAATTTATGCGCGAACCGCCCCCGGAATGGGACGGCGTTATGAACTTTGAGACCAAATAGGATTGAACGGAGGGTGTCATGAAAATCAACATTTTAGGAGCAGACGGGGCCCAAAACGGCAATTTCAACTCTATTTCGGCGTTGGTGGACGGGCGCGTTCTAATTGACGCCGGCACCGGCGCCGCGGGTTTGTCGTTGGATGATGTTTCCGCTTTGGGAGACGTCATGCTCACGCACAGTCATTTGGACCACACGGCGATGTTGTGTTTTGTCGCCGAAAGCCGCATCGGCAATCCGAACGGACACGGCTTGCGGGTGCATTGTCATCCGGAGACGGCGGACGCCATCCGCGAAGGACTGCTCAACGGAAAAATATGGCCGGATTTTGAGGCAATTAAAATTGACGACGTCCCGCTCATATCTTTTCATTATTTTAAGGATTTTGAACCGCTGTCGTTTGACGGTTTTCAGGCGACTCCCGTGCCGGTGATACACACGGTTCCGACTTACGGTTTTTGCGTGTCGGGCGAAAAGGAAAACTTCGTGTTTATTTCGGACATTTGTGACATGTCCAAGGAAACCGAGCGTTATTTAAACGAACTTCCGAATTTCCGCCGCATGACCATTGAAGTGTCCTTTCCCGAAGGCTCGGAACAATTGGCGGAAGTGTCCGGACATCTGACGCCGATATTGTTGGAGAGGCTGATGAAACGCATGCCCGATTTGGAGGAGGTGTTTTATTGTCATGTCAAGCCGCGTTATTCGGACGAAATTGACGCGCAAATGAAAAAACGTTTCGGCGGCAAGATTAAGCGCCTGCAAACCGGCATGCAGTTTGACATTTAACGCCGCTGTTTTATTGTCGGTGACAGGAGTTTAAACAATGGGCAAAATCACACCCCCCGCGGACGGAAGTCCGGTTTCGGTCGGCGCGGACGGCGCCGTTGTCACGCCGTCCAATCCAATTATTCCGTTTATTGAAGGCGACGGCATCGGCGCCGACATTACACCGGTCATGCGCCGTGTTGTTGACTCCGCCGTAAAGTCGGCTTATGACGGCGAGCGACAAATTCGCTGGATGGAGATTTACGCCGGCGAAAAAGCCGCGCGGTTGTATGACGGTGAATGGCTGCCCGAGGAAACCTTGCGCGCCATGCGTGAATATGTCGTGTCAATTAAGGGTCCGTTGTCAACGCCGACCGGCGGGGGCATGCGCTCTTTGAATGTGACGATTCGCCAGACCATGGATTTGTACGCCTGTGTGCGTCCGGTGCGTTATTTTACCGGCGTTCAATCGCCGTTAAAGAATCCGGAAAAAACCGACATGATTGTTTTTCGCGAAAACGCCGAAGACATTTACGCCGGCATAGAGTGGGAGGCGAAAAGCGCGGGCGCACAACAAATCATTCGCTTTTTGCGCGAAGAAATGGACGTGCAAAAGATTCGTTTTCCCGACTCTTCCGCCATCGGCATAAAACCGGTGTCTGAAGAGGGCTCCCATCGGCTGGTTCGCCGCGCCATTCGTCATGCACTGCGCCACAACTCGCGTTCACTGACATTGGTGCACAAGGGGAATATCATGAAATTTACCGAAGGCGGATTTCGCGGCTGGGGTTATGCACTGGCGCGTGAAGAATTCGGCGCCCGTCCGCTGGACGGCGGACCCTGGCATGTCATTCCCAATGACAACGGCGGATTGGTGGTGAAAGATTTTATCGCCGACAACTTCCTGCAACAGATTTTAATCAAACCCGATGAGTTTGATGTCGTCGCCACTTTGAATCTTAACGGCGATTATATTTCGGACGCATTGGCGGCGCAGGTGGGGGGGATTGGCATCGCCCCGGGCGCGAACATTTCGGATGAGGCGGCGGTTTTTGAAGCGACTCATGGCACCGCGCCGAAACATGCCGGGCAAAACAAAGCCAATCCCGGTTCTTTGATTTTGTCGGCGGAGATGATGTTGCGCCACATCGGCTGGGACGAGGCGGCGGACAAGATTATCGGCGGCATGTCGGGCGCCATCGCCGCCGGACAAACCACTTATGACCTGGCGCGCGGCAATCCAAACGCCGCCGTTCTGTCATCTTCCGATTTCGGCGAAGC
>JAWONR010000017.1:0-16678 GCA_033865115.1 Candidatus Persebacter sydneyensis
GCGACCGTAACCTGTTCTGTTCATGTCCGCCGCTGGATGCGTATTCATAAACACTTTGAGTTATTAAAAAATATTAGTTTAACAATTCACACGCGCATGACAGTGTTTGTCGCGCGGTTGTTTGGACGGCGGCGGGTTGGTTAATACCCCATCAGGGTATATTTGATTTCGGTGTATTCATCCAAGCCGTATTCTCCGCCTTCGCGTCCGATGCCGGACTGTTTGACGCCGCCGAAAGGCGCGATTTCGCTGGAAATGATTCCTTCATTAACACCGATAATGCCGGCTTCCAATGATTCGGAAACGCGCATCGCGCGTCCCAAGTCTTTCGTGCAAAAATACGCCGCCAATCCATGAATGGAATTGTTCGCACGACTCACCACTTCTTCCTCCGAATCAAAGGCGAAAACGGGCGCGACCGGTGCAAATGTTTCTTCACTGCACGGCAACACGCCGTCGCCCACGCCGTCTATGAGAGTTGGTGTAAAAAAGCGTCCGCCCGGTGATTCGCCGCCGAGTAACACTTTTCCGCCTTCATCCGCGCAATTTTTAACATGCCGCCGGGCTTTCTCCACCGCCGAATCATCAATGAGCGGACCTATGGAAACGCCGTCTTCCAAACCGTCGCCGACTTTTAACGCCGCAATCTTTTCCTGGAATATTGTCATAAACTCCCGGTAAACACCGCGTTGTACATAAATGCGGTTGGCGCAAACACATGTCTGTCCGGCGTTCCGAAACTTGCAAATCATCGCCTGTTCCGCGGCGCGGAGTAAATCAGCATCGTCAAAAACAATAAACGGCGCGTTGCCGCCGAGTTCCAACGCCAACTTCTTAATTGTCGGCGCGCAGGCGGCGGCCAACAGTCGTCCGACTTCGGTGGAACCGGTAAATGATAAAACACGAACCGCATCGGCGGCGCATAATGTTTCGCCGATTTTTGTGGCTTTTGCGCCGGTGATTAAATTAAAAACACCCGGCGGAACACCGGCTTGTTCCGCCAACGCGGCAAGTGCGATGGCGCATAACGGTGTCTGTCCCGCGGGTTTGGCGACAATGGTACAACCGGCGGCAAGCGCCGGAGCGGCTTTTCTCGTAATCATCGCAATGGGAAAGTTCCACGGCGTGATGAGTGCGGCGACTCCCGCCGCTTCACGAGTCACGCGCACTTGTGTGCCGGGACGCACTGCGGGAATAATGTCTCCGCCCCCGCGTTTGCCTTCTTCGGCAAACCATTCCAAAAAAGACGCGCCATAGGCAACTTCGCCGCGTGACTCCGCAAGCGGTTTGCCTTGTTCCAGTGTCATTAACCGCGCCAAGTCTTCGGCGTTTTGCAGCATCAATTGATGCCACTCGCGAATAATCGCGGCGCGGGCTTTGGCGGTTTGTGCGCGCCATTTGGGAAAAGCCTCTTCGGCGGCGGTAATTGCACGCTGCGTTTCCGACACACCCATGTCGGCGACTTGCGCAATGACTTCGCCGGTCGCGGGATTGTCCACCGGAAAAGTCTTTTTACCATCCGCGTCCGACCACTCGCCGCCGATAAAACCGGCGTTGCGAATTAATGATTTGTTTTTAATCTTGTTCATGACCCCGTATTATAACGCATAACTCCCCGCGGAGCGGGGCATTCTAATTGCGAGTCAGATGATAAATCGCCGTTTCAGCGCGCAAATTCGGCGCGAAGGCGACTTCTTCTTCGCCGCGCAAAAAAACACGCTCACGCACCGACAATGATTCTTTGCGGCACAGTAATTCAAAATCGCGAATCGTACAATAGCGGACATTTTGCGTGGTGTGCCATTCCTGGGGCAGGGCGCGTCCCACCGGCATTTTGCCGGCGAGTATTTGCGAGCGCAAACGCCAATAACCAAAGTTGGGAAAAGACACCACCGCCGTTTTGCCGATGCGCAACATTTCGGCGAGTAATTGTTGCGGCGGTGTTTGGATGCTTTGCAAAGTGTCGGACAACACCACGATGTCAAACGCGCCGTCTCCAAACAAATTTAATTCACGCGCGATGTCGCAATGCACCGCCTGCACGCCTTTTTGCAAACAACGAGTCAGGTTTTCGGTGTTAATGTCCGCGCCCACGCCGTCAACGCCGTGCGATTTTTGCAACTCCGACAACATTTCACCGCCGCCGCAGCCCAAATCCAACACCGTGCCGCCCGATGGAATAAACGAAGCAATGCGTTCAAAATCAAGACGCATGGGATTGTGGCTTGCACCGGGAAACAAACGCGCGCACGGCGGCATGATATTCCGCTCCGTCAAGCAAGAATGAATCATGTCCCTCCTGTGACTCAATGCGGACATATGACACTTTTTTTCGCGCTTGTAATAATGCGCGAGCCAGCTCTTCGGAGCGCGCCGGCGAAAAACGCCAGTCACTTGAAAACGAAACCAGGAAAACTTCCGCCGTAATCGGCGACAATGCGCTCGCCAAATCACCGTTTGCCGTCGCCGCCGGATCAAAATCATCCAGTGCGCGGGTCATCAACAAATAAGTGTTGGCGTCAAACTGGTCGGAAAACTTCTTGCCTTGATGGCGCAAATACGACTCCACCTGAAACATTTCCGCGTCATCGCGCCGTTCGCGTCCAAAACGCGCCGCCATGTGTGCATCCGACAAATAAGTCACATGTCCCAGCATGCGGGCGATGCCGAGTCCGCGTTGCGGATAACGTCCGTGTTGATAATAATCACCGTCGTAAAAATCCGGGTCACGCATGATCGCCTGTCGTGCGATGTCGTTAAAACCGATGTTGGTGGCGGTCAATTTCGCGGCGGCGGCAATGGCGACGGCGGCGCGAGTCTTTTCCGGATACATGGTCGCCCACGCCAACGCCTGCATGCCGCCCAGACTCCCGCCCACCACGGCGGCAAAAGAATCTATCCCCAGCCTGTCCGCCAGTAACTTTTGAGAACGCACCCAGTCCTCCACCGTGACTTTGGGAAAACGGGAACCGTAGGGTTTGTCGTCGTCCGGATGAGGACTCGCCGGACCGGTGGAACCATGACAACCGCCCAAATTGTTCGGCGAAACAATGTAAAAATGATCGGTGTCCAGAGGTTTGCCCGGACCTATCATGTTGTCCCACCAGCCGATGTTTTGAGGATTGTCGGCGTATCGTCCCGCCGCATGTTGCGAACCCGAAAGGGCGTGACACACTAATATCGCGTTTTTCTTGTCGGCGTCCGGTTTGCCGTAGGTTTCATAACATAACTGCCAGCGCTGTAATTGTTTGCCGCAAGACAAATCAAACGGCTCGTCAAAAACCTCGGTATGAACGGTGACTTCGCCGACCGAATCATTCATGGTTGCACGACATGACCGCACCGTCCGCCGGCGCATAAATCATCTCGTATGTCCGCCGCCGTCGACTTGTCGGGATACGGACCGACTAACAATACATGAAAATCATCACGGCGGTTAATAATCGCCGGCGTGTCATTCCATTCGGCGGAAAAATCCCACAATGCGTTTTCAGCATTGTTAAAAATCTTAAACGCGCCCAATTGAACATACCAACCCTTCGGCGCCGTCTCCGGCGGTGTGTTGTCCGGTATTTCCGTAACCGACGCCGGCGGCGCCGGCACCACCTCGGGAACAACCGGCACGTCCACTTCATCCACTCCGTCCGCCTCGTCCACTCTGCCCACTCCGTCCACTAAAATCGCCTCCACCAAAACATCGGCGGAACCTTGTTTGGCAATGCCCAGCCGACTCGCCGCGGCGTAGGACAAATCAATCAGCCGCCCGTGCAAAAACGGACCGCGGTCGTTAATCCGCACAACCACGCTTTTGCCGTTGGTGATGCGAGTGACGCGCGCATAACTCGGAATCGGCAACAACGGATGCGCCGCGGTCATCTTAAACATGTCGTAAATTTCACCGGATGCGGTCGCACGCCCATGATAACGACGTCCATACCAGGACGCCACGCCGATTTTGCTGTACGGACGAACCGATGTAAACGGATCGTAGCGATTGCCCAAAACTTTATAGGGACGAGTGGTCGCCGGAATGATGGTCTCCGGCTTTGGACGCGCGTCCGGAATATTTGCCAGCTCTTCCGGAGACACCTCCGGCGGACCATCGTCCAGATAATATTTCCCGTCTTCGGTTTCAACCTTCTGTCCCTCGCTTTTTGGCGCCTCACCTTTCGCCTCCGCCGGCGGTTTTTGGACGGGAGGCAATAACGCCGATAACGCCGCGCAACCGGACAACGACGCCAACGCCAAGGCGAGAGACAACGCGGCGAAAATGTTTTTCATGTTCTGCGGGACGCCGACAATACGACGCCGAAACCGACAAAAGCCGCGAGTAACGCACTGCCGCCGTAACTGATGAGCGGCAACGGCATGCCCACAACCGGCAAAAGCCCGGACACCATGGATAAATTCACGGCGAATGTCAAAAAAAAGATTCCGGCGATTCCCGCCGCCGCCAAAAAACCAAAAACATTACCCGCTCGTCCGGCAATTTGCAAACACCGCCATGTAATTAACGCCGCAAGCGACAACACAAGACAGGCGCCGGCAAATCCGAACTCTTCAGCATAAACGGCGAATATAAAATCGGTATGACGCTCCGGCAAAAACTCCAACTGCGCCTGTGTTCCCTCCAAAAAGCCCTTGCCCCAAATACCGCCGGAACCAATGGCAATTTCCGATTGAATGGTGTGATAACCCGCCCCCAGCGGGTCTTGTCCCGGATCCAACAATGTGAGTATTCTTTTTTTCTGATATGGTTTCAACACGAGGTCCAATAAAGACGGCCATATCGCCACGACTGAAACCGCCGCCGCGCCGAGTGCGCTAAAACCGCCTATCCACGCCCAGCCAATGCCGCCAAAAAAGACCGCCAACACGCCCGCCATCGCCACCATCACCGCCGTGCCCAAATCAGGCTGCGATACCACCAACAACACCGGCACAACAACGACCGCCAGCATCATTATGTGATGAGTCCAAGACGTCTCTTGAATGCGTGAGTAGCAATAGGCGATAAACATGGGAAGGGCTATTTTCATCAATTCCGAAGGTTGTAATAAAAATCCGGCGTTCAGCCACCGGCGTGCATTGTTTATTTTAACACCAAAAAACAAAACCCACACCAATGAAAGCAAAATCGCGGCGAAAAAAAACGGCGCCAGAGCCTCTATTCGGCGCAATGGCAACATCGCAATGACAAACATCAGCGCAAAACCCGCCGCGCCGCGTGACATCTGAGACCAAAACCGGACTTCGCCGCCGGCGGTGTACAAGGCGACAAGTCCCACCGCAAACAGAGACAGAATCAACACCGCCAGTGGAATGTCGGGCAGGCGCTTAGACATCATCGTCTTTCTCCTCTGCGCCGTCCGCCCACGGATGACGCGGCAGGGGATAGCGCAAAACATATTCATCCAATATGTGTCGAGCAATCGGTCCGGCGACTCTGCCGCCGCCGCCGCCGTTTTCCACAATCACGGCGACCGCCACACGAGGCGCCTCGGCGGGCGCATAACCGACAAACCATGCATGGTCA
This sequence comes from Candidatus Persebacter sydneyensis, assembly GCA_033865115.1. Lineage (GTDB taxonomy): Bacteria > Pseudomonadota > Gammaproteobacteria > Tethybacterales > Persebacteraceae > Persebacter > Persebacter sydneyensis. The sequence continues at coordinate 5,537 of JAWONR010000017.1, forward strand.
CGGAGCTTCTTCGGCAAATCTTTGTTCTTAATGCGATTGCCGGAGGCGTCAAGTTGGAGTTTGGCAACTTGCGCCGTGCCGGTTTTGCCCGCAATGGCATAATCCGCCCCCCGTCCCACCCGCGGCGCGGTCCCGCCGGGAACCGTCACCGCCGCCAACGCGCGCTGCACCAGCTGTAAATGTTCGTCTCCAAAGGTGAATGTTTTTAACTCGCCTCTCCCGCGGTGAATATGAGGGCGAACTCGCCGCCCGCCGTTGGCTATCATCGACATCGCCGCCGCCATTTGTAAAGGCGTCGCCTGAAAATATCCCTGTCCAACACTGGTTGATATCGTTTCACCCGGCAGCCATTGTTGTTTGAAGGTCTTTTTCTTCCACTCCGGCGTCGGCAAAACGCCGGACTTTTCATTGTCCAAATCTATCCCGCTCGCAACACCGAAACCAAAAGGCGCCAGTCCGTCTCGCAACGCGTTAATGCCGATGTCATGTCCCAATTGATAATAAAAAGTATTCACCGAACGAATGATGGAGCGCGAAATGCCCACGTTGCCGTGTCCTCCCGCCTTCCAGTCATGAAAACGGTGCGTGCCAAGTTGAAAAAAACCGCGCGACTGATAAACATAATCCTCTTCGCGCCAGCCGTTGTTAAGCGCCGCCAGCGCCAAAAACGGCTTTATCGTCGAACCCGGTGAATATTGTCCGCCAATGGCGCGATGCACCAGCGGTTTTTGCTCCATTTCGTTCAACGTCCGCCAGCGGGATGTCGATATGCCGAAAACAAAATGATTCACGTCAAAACGGGGACTGCTCGCCAGCGCCAACAACTCCCCGCTGTGAACATCCATCAACACCACCGCGCCGGCTTCATCAAGCAGCAATGATTCGGCGCGTTGTTGCAGGCGCGTGTCAATCGTCAAATGCATGTCGCCGCCTTTGCGGGGACGTCTGCGAATGGTGCGCCGATAAATGCGTCCATGTGCGTCCACCTGCGCCTCCTGAGTTCCCAACACGCCGCGCAGCGCGGTCTCATAAATCAACTCCGCGCCGGTCTTGCCGATAAACTTCGCCCCGCGATAAATGTTTTCGCGCCCGGAGCTCTTAATCTTTTCAAAATCATCGTCGTTAATGCGTCCGACATAACCAATGACATGTCCCGCCGAGTCGCCCAGCGGATAACGGCGGGTCAGTTCCGCCTCCAACACAATTTCATCCAATAAAAATTGACGACTTAAAAAGTTGGCGACTTCTTTTTCGGACAATTTTTCGCGAAGTGTGATGACGCCGTGATAAACGCCGCTGTCCCGCGCCTTGACGAGTTTTTTCACCGCACTGTCGGGAATGTCCGCCGCCGCCTGCAACACATCCAACTTGTCCAACACCGCGCCCGCAAAGTCGGAGCCAACGCGCAATGAATACGCCGTTTCGTTAACCGCCAACGCCTCGCCGTTGCGGTCAAAAATCACCCCGCGCGGCGGCTCCACCGGCAGTATCTTAATCCGATTTTCATGCGCCAGCTGCGAATAATAATCAAACCGGTCAACCTGCAAATTGTGCCACCGCCATGTCAACAGTCCGATGACCGCCGCCGTCAACAAAAAAAACAGCCACAGCCGTTCGCGCGTCGATATCCGTGCGCCCATCGCTTATTCATCGCGGCGGAAAAAACCGCCGAGTTGCCGCATCAACAACGGCAAAAACAACCACAACACCGCCGTCACCGCGGACGGTAAAAACAAACGCCAGTCAAGCTGCGTCCAGTGACCGCTTTCGGCAAACTTCAGAGCCAACAACACCGCCTGCTTGCAACACAACGCAAAAAATACATGTATCGCCTGTCCCAAAGGACCCAACAGGGAAAAACGTCCGCGCATAATATTCGCCAACAACACCAACAACGTGTATGAAAGGGCGGTAAAACCCAGCGGCAAATGTCCCGCCAAATCAAGCAAAACTCCCATCAGCACCGCCACCTCGTAATTCACCACGCGCGGACGATGAATCACCCAGTAAATTAACGCCAAGTCCGGGAAAGTCGGCTTGTATTGCAACACCCATCCCGGCCACGGCAGAAACTCCAACACCAGCGACAAAAACAATGTCACCAAAATCAGCAAGTAAGAACGACTTGAATCGCCGCCCCAGCTGGAAGACGAATACGTCCGCATTATTCCGAAGACGCGGACAAGTCCGCCATGTAAATTAACAAAGTGCGATGGTCATAAAACCCCGACGCCGGCGTCGCCGATGCGTTCAAATAACGAATGCCGCGTGATATGTCACTAATCTCCCCCACCGCATGACCGGGCGGAAACGCGCCGCCGTCGGCGATAAGCTTGTCGCCTTCGCGCAAATCGGAATCGGCGTGCATGGAATAAATCTCCAAAGAGTCGCCGCTGCCGTGCACAATCGCCAAATTGCCGGTGCGGCGAATGCGCGCCGCTATCCATTGCTTCGGATTGGTCAGTAAATTAACCTCGCAATAATCCGCATAAACGCGGACAATTTGTCCGACAACGCCGTTTTCATCAACAACGGTCATGCCGAGGGCGACGCCGTCTTTTTCACCGCGCCCCAAATAAATCCGGTTTTGTTGAATCTGAGAAGCGTTCGGACGAATGTCGGCGGCGAGCCATTTGCCGGGCAGGCGTGTTGTAAGATCCAACAAAGTCCGTAAACTGGCGTTTTGGTCGACAAAAAAATCCAGAGAACGAATCCGCAACGCCTGCAGGGTGAGCTTGTCTGCCATCTCTTGTTTTTCGGCGAGCAACTGGTCGCGGTCTCCGAAATAATCCTGTGTCACCGAAACCGCGCGGGACGGCAACTCCGCCGAATAACGAAAGGGCGTCAGTATCACCGACATTTGCTCGCGAAGTCCGTCAAACAGTCGCAGTTGTAAGTCGCCGGCTATCAAAGACGCCGAAATCAGCATCGCCGCCGCAAATCGCCAGAATACTCCGTTCACCGTTCCGCATTATCCGGTGCGTACCGTCCGTGTGGCATTGTTCATATAAACAAAGCACCGACATTGTTGTCCAAATATTGCAGCGCCGAACCGCAGCCGCGCGCAACGCAGGTCAGCGGGTCGTCCGCCATCTTAACCGGCACGCCGGTTTCATCCTGCAAACGTTGTCCCAGTCCGGGGATTAACACGGTGCCGCCGGTCAGTGCAATGCCGCGTTCGGAAATGTCGGCGGACAATTCCGGAGGGACGTTTTCCAAACCGGTCAGCACCGCTTTGACAATGTCGTTGATGCACGGCGTTATCGCCTTGTAAATGTCCTCCGAGCGGAGGGTGAATTGCCGCGGCACGCCTTCGGCGACTTTTTGTCCGCTCACGAGCATTTCGCGGTTCTCGTGTTCGTAAAAGGACGCGTGTGCAACGGCGATTTCTTTTTTAATTCTTTCGCTTGTGCTTTCGCCGATGGCGATGCCGAAGTTGTGACGGACGTACTCCACAATGGCGGCGTCTATTTTGTCTCCGCCGGTGGCGAGAGAGCGACTGTATACCATTCCGCCCAGCGAAATAACGCCGACTTCGGCGGTGCCGCCGCCGATGTCCAACACCATGGAACCGATGGGTTCGTTAACCGGCAGTTCACAACCCAGCGCCGCGGCCATGGGTTCTTCTATCAGATAAACTTTTGTCGCACCGGCGGTAAGAGCCGATTCGCGAATCGCACGCCGGTCAACATGCGTTGACGATGTCGGAACACAAATAACAATGCGCGGTCCGGGTGAAAGAAATTTCGAACCGTGTACTTTCTTAATAAAATAGTTAAGCATTTGTTCGGTGATGCGATAGTCGGCGATAACGCCGTCTTTCATCGGGCGTATAACTTTAATGTCGCCGGGCGCGCGTCCGAGCATTTGTTTGGCGTTATAACCGACTTCCATGATTTGCGGCTGTTTGCCGCGCGTGTCGACGGCGACCACGGACGGCTCGTTAAGCACGACTCCTTGTCGCGCCAAATAAATAATTGTGTTGGCGGTGCCGAGATCAATCGCCATATCCACCGACATCCATTGTCGTGCTGCATTAAACAAATTCATTTGATTCCTCAAAAATGCCAAAAAATCGCCGCTAAAAAGCGACACAGTCCCTAATTATATGCGATTATGGCGAAATGCGGTAATATAGCGGCTTTTTATGGCGAAATTTTTCCGTCTCCCCGAGCATCTTTCTGACTTGCCTCCGCCCGCCGCAGGACGGTTGGAGTCCGCCCGGCGCGCAGTCTTGGACTGGCTGGAGGCGCATGATTATCGGCTGTGTCTGCCTTCGTTGGCGGAATATGTGGAAACACTGGGTGCCGATGACGAGTCTCTGTTACTGGATATTGTCAAAATGACTGACACATTGTCGGGGCGGACAATGGGGATTCGCGCCGACCACACCCCCCAAATTGCCCGATTTGACGCCGCCCGCGGCGGAGAAGAGCCGCGGCGGCTTTGCTATTGTGGACCGGCACTCCGCACTCGTCCGCCACAACCTTGGAAACAGCGTGAAATTATGCAAATTGGCGCGGAAATCTTCAATCTCCCGCCTCCCGCCGCTGACTGGGAGATTATTCGAATTGCCGCCGGCGCGCTGTCGGCGGCGGGTATTGATGACATCGCCATAGACATCGGGCATGTTGGGATTGTCCGAAAATTATTAGGAGAAGGATTGGACGCCGCTGATTATGCCTCGTTATGTCGTCACTGGGCGCGGTGTGATTTTTCGGTATTGCGCGAAAAAACACCCGCCGCCGAGGCGCTCATCGCATTGTCCGACGCCGGTGAAGACATGGATGCGATTCAAAAAGCGGTTTCCTCCGCCGGCGCGGAAGCGCAAGACATGCTCGGTGAATTGTCGGAAGTGCTCGCCATGTTGCGGGCGGAAGAGTTGGATGTGAAAATCAACTTTAACGAAATCGGCGGTTATGGTTATCACACCGGCGTTGCTTTTTGCATTTATGGGCGTGATTTTGTCGCCGCGCGGGGAGGGCGTTATGCGCGCGAAGGTTTTCGTCCCGCGGTGGGATTTAGCATGGACTTGCGCGAGATTGTTGAAAACCTGCCGCCGCTTGAACCGACTTCGCCGGCGGTGTCGTGTCCCGTTCATCATGAAAAGTCATGGTTTGCCGCGGTGGAAGAGTTACGCCGTCAAAACCGTCGTTTGTGTTTTGTTTCCGCCGATGAGAATCCACCGGCACCGGCGTTATACAAAACCGCCGACGGCAAATGGAAAGTGCGCGAATCGTGAGTGTGATTTGTATTGTCGGGTTGCAATGGGGCGACGAGGGAAAAGGCAAAATTGTAGACAGACTTGCCGCCACCGCCCGTCATGTGGTGCGCTTTCAAGGCGGACATAACGCCGGACACACGCTGCTTTGCGGAGGTAAAAAAACCGCCCTGCATCTTTTGCCTTCCGGCGTTATGCGTCCCAAGGTTTCATGCCACATCGGCGGCGGTGTTGTTGTTTCGCCGCCCGCATTGTTGGATGAAATTAAAACCGTTCAGAAAAACTCCGGCAGTTTGCGCGGACGATTGTTTGTTTCCGACACCGCCGCGTTGGTGTTGCCCTATCATGTTCTGTTGGATAAACATCGCGAATCCGGTGCGGGCGCACTCGGCACGACTTTGCGCGGCATTGGTCCCGCGCATGAAGACAAAGTCGCACGGCGCGCAGTTCGCGTTTACGATTTATACAACGGCGAAGGCGAAGACAAAGTCGCCGACAATGTCGCACACTATTCCCAACTTTTAGGAAAACGTTTGGACGCCAAAAAGATATGGGCGGTGTTGCGACAACAAGCGACAAAACTTCGCCCGTATGTTTGTGAAGAGATGGGCGCGGTATTGTCGGCGGCACACGCACGCGGCGACAATGTTCTTTTAGAAGGGGCGCAAGGCGTCATGTTGGACATTGAACAAGGCACATATCCATACACCACTTCGGCTCAATGTTTGCCGGCGGCGGCGGCGGGCGGAATCGGCGCGGATTTGTCTCCGACAGTTTTGGGAATCGCCAAAGCTTATGCCACGAGAGTCGGACACGGACCTTTTCCCACGGAATTATCCGACTCCACCGGCAAATCACTCGCCCGAATCGGAGGGGAAGTCGGCGCGACCACCGGACGCGGACGGCGTTGCGGCTGGCTGGATATTCCCATGCTGAAACGGGCGATGTTGGTTTCCGGTTGCAAGCGTCTTGTGTTGACAAAATTGGATGTGTTGGACAGTTGGGAGGAAATCGGACTTTGCACCGGTTACAAATTGAACAAAAAAACCGTATTGTTGCCTCCCGCTGACCCGTCTGCGTTATCGCGTTGTCGTCCGATTTATGAATATTGGCGGGGTTGGAAAAAATCAACAGTCGGCATCAAAAAATACAATGATTTACCGCCCGCCGCCCGTCGTTATGTCCGCCGCATTGCGGAACTCACCGGTGCAACGATAGATATGATTTCCACCGGTCCCGCCCGCGAGGAAATCATTGTCAAAAAACAACCGTTTGGAAACCAGACAAATCGGCGGCGTTAGAAAGGTCGGGCGAAATCGGTTATTTGCCGATAAATTGACGGCGGGCGGAGTGTTATAATATGGAAATGCGAGACTATTCATGGTTATGAAAAATTACCGTAGCGGACGGCGGACACCGCACAAGCATGGCTTATACGACCCGTGTCATGAACATGACGCCTGCGGTGTCGGATTTGTCGCCAACATCAAAGGCGCGGCGTCTCATGAAATTGTAACTCAGGGGTTGCAACTGTTGGTGAATCTGACACACCGCGGCGCGACGGGTGCGAATCCGACCACCGGAGACGGCGCGGGCGTTTTGTTACAACTGCCGGACGCGCTTTTTCGGGCGGAGTTGGAGTTGCCGCCGCCGGGTGATTATGCATGCGGCATGTTGTTTATGCCGCAGGACAAATCACGCCGCGAACAAGTGCGCGCGAAAGTTGAAGACATTATCCGCCGCGAAGGATTGCTTGTTTTGGGCTGGCGCACGCCGCCGGTTTCCAAAGACGCGATTAATGACGAAGTGTCGGCTTGTGCGCCGGCGGTGCGACAGGTTTTTGTCGGACGCGGCGATGTCGCCGCCGGTGATGAGTTTGAACGCCGTTTATACGCCGCAAGGCGGGTGATGGAAAGCGAGATTATAGACGATGACGGCGGAGCGGAGTTGTTTTATTGTTGTTCGATGTCTTCGCGCACGGTGGTGTACAAGGGGATGTTTTTATCGGCGCAGTTGGGGGCGTATTACGACGACTTACGCGACACTCGTTTGTGTTCGGCGTTGGCGTTGGTGCATCAGCGTTTTTCCACAAACACTTTTCCGTCCTGGAAGTTGGCGCATCCCTATCGGTTTATCGCGCATAACGGTGAGATTAACACTTTGCGCGGCAACATTAACAACATGCGCGCGCGTTGTCATTCCATGGATTCGCCGTTGTGGGGGGAGGATTTGCAAAAGATTGTACCGCCGGTGGCGGAAGGACAGTCCGACACCGCGTCTTTGGACAACGCGGCGGAGTTGTTGCGGTTGTCCGGTTATTCACCGGCGCATGCATTGTCGGTTTTGATTCCGGAGGCATGGCAACAAGACCGGTTAATGACTCCGGCTCGGCGGAATTTTTACGCCTATCATGCGCCGATGTTGGAACCGTGGGACGGACCGGCGGAAGTTGTTTTTTCGGACGGTGAACAAATCGCCGCGGTGTTGGACCGTAACGGACTGCGTCCGGGGCGTTATTGGCTGACCGATGACGACTGTATTATTATGGCGTCCGAAACCGGCGCGTTGGATATTCCCGACGAGCGCATTGTCGGCAAATGGTTTATTGAACCGGGCAAAATGTTGTTGGTGGATTTGCGCCGCGGGCGGTTGGTGGAAGATGAAGAAGTCAAACGCGAATTGTCGGATTCTCGTCCTTATGAAAAATGGACGGCGGAGTCACAAACGCCGGTGGGCGATTTGCCGGCGGCGGAAAAAACCGAAACCATGTTGCGCGGCGACAAACTCTTGCGTGCACAACATCGGTTTGGTTATACCGAAGAGGACATTAAATTCCTCTTACGCCCGATGGTCGAAGACGCCGCCGAGCCGGTGGGAGCGATGGGAGATGACGCACCGGTGGCGGTGTTGTCCGAGCGGATGAAGCCGTTGACTTCATATTTTCGCCAGGAGTTTGCACAGGTGACCAATCCGCCGATAGACCCGATTCGCGAAGAAGTGGTGATGTCATTAAAATCATATTTGGGAGCGCGTCCGAATTTGTTGCGCCCGTTGGAACAACCTTCCACCGCTTGTGTGGCGTTGGAGTCTCCGGTGTTGTTGCCGCAAGAGTTCGCCCGTTTGCGCGCGCCGTCATCGCCTTTAAAAACGCGGGTGTTAGAGATGACATGGCCGGCCAAAGACGGCGCGGCGGGAATGGAAAAAGCACTTCGTGCATTGCAAAAAGACGCATTGCGCGCGGTTTGTGATGATTCATGTGCGTTATTAATATTATCGGACAGGACGGCGTCTGCGCGGCGCGCGGCGATACCGGCATGTTTGGCGGTGTCGGCGGTTCATCATTATTTGGTGGCGAATGGTTTTAGGACTCGTGCGGGTTTGGCGGTGGAGACCGGTGCGGCGCGCGAAGTTCATGATTTTGCCGTGTTATGCGGATACGGCGCGGAGGCGGTTTATCCGTATTTGGCTTATGCTTCGGTGGCGGAGATGACTTTGCAAAACAAACCGAACATGCCGGTGGAAAAACGTTTACAGCGTTATCGGCGCGCGGCGGGGAAGGGATTGTTAAAAGCCATGTCCAAGATGGGCGTGTCGGCTTTTCAATCTTATTGCGGCGCGCAGATTTTTGAAGCGGCGGGATTGTCAAAAGAGTTTGTTGATGAATACTTTTGCGGGACGGTTTCACAGATCGGCGGCATTGGCGCGGCGGAAGCGGCTCGTGAAGCATGGTTTTGGCATGAAATTGCCGCTGCGGTTCCTCCTCCGCCGTTGTATAAGAATGCTTTGGACGCGGGCGGTGATTATGCCTATCGGATTCGCGGCGAGGCTCATTTATGGACGCCGCAGACTGTTGCGGCGTTACAACATGCGGTGCGCGGCAACAACGCCGGCAAGTATGAGGAATATTCACAAGCGATTAACGACCAGAGTCGGCGGTTAATGACATTACGCGGCATGCTTGACATTACGACATCGGATTCGCCGGTGGATTTGTCGGAGGTGGAACCTGCGGCGGAGATTGTGCGTCGTTTTTCTACTGGCGCGATGTCTTTTGGTTCCATTTCTCGCGAGGCGCACACGACTTTGGCGGTGGCGATGAATCGCATCGGCGGCAAATCGAACACAGGCGAAGGCGGCGAAGAAGCGGAGCGTTTTATTCCGTTGGCAAACGGTGATTCCATGCGTTCCGCGATTAAACAGGTGGCATCCGGACGTTTTGGCGTGACTGCGGAGTATTTGGCGAATTCGGACATGATGCAGATTAAAATCGCCCAAGGCGCAAAGCCCGGCGAGGGAGGACAATTACCGGGACACAAAGTGGACGCATCCATTGCGCGGGTGCGTCATTCGGTGCCGGGAGTTGGATTAATTTCACCGCCGCCGCATCATGACATTTATTCCATAGAAGACATTGCGCAGTTGATTTACGATTTAAAGAGTGCGAATCCGTCAGGTCAGGTGAGTGTAAAGTTGGTTTCGCGTTGCGGAGTTGGCACGGTGGCGGCGGGCGTGGCAAAGGCAAAGTCCGACCACATCACGATTGCCGGACATGACGGCGGCACGGGAGCTTCTCCGTTGTCTTCCATCAAACATGCGGGGACGCCGTGGGAGTTGGGATTGTCGGAAACGCATCAAACACTGGTGTTGAATGATTTGCGCGGACGTGTGGCTTTACAAGTTGACGGACAGATAAAGACCGGTCGCGATGTTGTGATTGGGGCGTTATTGGGCGCGGACGAATTTGGTTTTGCGACTGCGCCGTTGGTGGCGGAAGGTTGCATTATGATGCGCAAGTGTCATTTAAACACGTGTCCGGTTGGCATAGCGACTCAAGACAAACGTTTACGGGCGAAGTTTGCGGGGAAGCCGGAGCATGTGGTGAATTATTTCTTTTTTGTCGCCGAAGAAGTTCGTCGGCTTTTGTCGGCGATGGGTTTTCGTTGTTTGGACGACATTGTCGGTCGCGCCGATTTATTAAACCAGCGCCGCGGCGAACATTGGAAGAGTGCGAACATTGATTTATCGCCGGTGTTGCAATTACCGGACGCGCCGGTCGAATACGCGCGTCGCCATGTTCAGAAGCAGGTACACATGGTTGACAGTGCGATAGACATGCGTTGGTTGTCGCGTTGTGATGCGGCGATTATGCGGGGCGAAAAAGTTGAGATTGACGATGTCATTAAAAACACCGACCGCACGGCGGGAGCGGTGTTATCAAACGCGATAGCGCGTCGTCATGGACATTCGGGATTGTCACCGGGTACGATTATGATTCGTTTACGCGGCGCGGGAGGTCAGAGTTTTGGCGCGTTTGCGAGTCGCGGGATGACATTGTCATTATGCGGCGAGGCGAATGATTATGTTGGGAAGGGATTATCGGGAGGTGTTTTGTCGGTATATCCACCGCCGTCATCACGAGATGATGATTGTAATGCGATTATCGGCAACACGGCGTTATACGGCGCGATTTGCGGCGAATGCTATTGTCGCGGCGCGGCGGGAGTTCGATTTGCGGTTCGCAATTCGGGAGCGCATGCGGTTGTGGAGAGGGCAGGCGACCATTGCTGCGAATATATGACGGGCGGTACGGTGTTGGTATTGGGCGAAGTCGGTCGCAACTTTGCGGCGGGAATGAGCGGCGGGGTGGCTTATGTATTGGACGAACACGCACATTTTTCACGGATGTGCAACATGGACATGGTGTCATTGGAGCCGTTGGGAGTCGCCGCCGGACGCGGTCAACATTTGGGCAAATCGGATGTGGACATTGTCCGCGACATGTTGTCGTCTCATGTAAGATATACGGGAAGTCCAAAAGCGCAAAAGATATTGGACGAGTGGGATGTTTATCGCATGAAGTTTGTAAAAGTGTTGCCCGAAGAATACCGCCGCGCGTTGATGGAGGGCGCGAAGGCGGCGTA
>JAWONR010000018.1:0-14254 GCA_033865115.1 Candidatus Persebacter sydneyensis
GCCGCTGAAATATTGCCGTTGGATGATGGACAGGAAGGAGGTTAATAAATATATGTCAGAGAATCGTAGAGATTGGGAGTGGATAGAGACGCTAGCGGCGTTTAATTTATATTGTAAAATGCCACCTAATAAAATAAATAAACGCGATAAAGAAATTATTACACTTGCCAAAAAATTAAATCGTACACCGCGATCGCTTGAAATGAAAATGAAGAATTTGCAGTGGCATGACCCTGACAATCAGCGGCTTGACCCTGACGATAGAAAGGGTTATAGGAATGGTTCAAAATTAGATAAAAACATTTGGAAAGAGTTTTTTGATAACCCGAAAAAAATTATGTGCGAAATCGAACAAGCGCGCGCGTATTTTGATGACAAAAGAAAGAGAGAGATTGCAGATGAGGAACACAAAATTAAAATTCCAGAGTTAGAAGAACGGCAGCAGATAGTACAAGTCCGTGTCCATCAAGATTTTTTCCGTACAGAGGTACTGTTGTCCTATGATAAAAAATGTTGTATTTCTGGGCTGGCGACGGAGGAGTTGTTGATCGCAAGTCATATTAAGCCGTGGCGGGAAAAACAAGGTCGATTAGACCCAAGAAATGGATTGTGCTTAAATGCGTTGTACGACCGCGCGTTTGACAGGGGATTGATAACAATTTTTCCAGGCGGCAAAATTGCAGTTTCCGAATATTTGCTAAAACAAGCAAACGAATGTGATGAATCAGCGTTGATAGCCAGTTATGCAGGTAAAAAAATACGAATGCCGCATAGATTCAAGCCGAAAAAAGAATTTTTAGAATATCATAACAATAAGATTTATAAAAGATGATTAGATGTGTTTTACGGATGATGAAAAATGACAGATGTTTTTTCTAAAGAAAAGCGTTCATGGATAATGGGACGAATAAAATCCAGAGGCAACCGCTCCACGGAAAAGGCGTTTGTTGCAATTTTGCGCGAGCATAAAATAAGCGGTTGGCGGCGAAACTACGACCTTTTGGGAAAACCCGACATTGTCTTTCCACGAGCGGGAGTGGCGGTGTTTTTGGACGGATGTTTTTGGCACGGTTGTCCAATTCACCTACATATTCCCAAAACAAACAAAGATTTCTGGCAAAAAAAGATTTTTGGAAATATGGCGCGTGACCGGAGAGTGTCGCGACAATTACGAAAACAAGGCTGGCATGTTTTTCGCTTTTGGGAACATGACATTGCCCGAAAAATAATCGGTCGCAAACTCGGCAGATTGAGGCGCATCGTTGAAAGCGAATAAATTCACCCGCCCGCGCCGAACGGGTTATAATGTGTCATTGATTTAACAAAAGGAGACGCCATGCCACAACCCGACCATGTTTCCGCCTTGGGCGAAGTGCCGCGCGAAGAACTGCCGGAAGATATTCAATCAGTCTTCGCCCGTTGCGAAGAAAAAATCGGCTTTGTGCCGAATGTTTTGCGCGCCTATACATTGGACGCCGACAAACTGCGCGCGTTTCGCGCCATGTATAACGATTTAATGCTCGGCGACTCCGCTCTGTCTCCGCTGGAACGCGAAATGATTGCGGTTGTCGTGTCGGCGGTTAATCGCTGTTATTATTGCCTCGTCGCACACGGCGCGGCAGTCCGTGAATTGTCCGGCGACCCGGAACTCGGTGAAATGCTCGCCAAAAACTATCGCACCGCCCCGTTGTGCGCTCGCCGCCGAGCCATGTTGGACTTCGCGCATAAACTGACCCAGTCACCGGAGGCGATGAAAGAAGACGACCGCCAAGCACTGACCGACGCCGGATTTGATAAAACCGCGATTTTTCACATCGCCTCCGTTGTCGGCTTTTTTAATATGAGCAACCGAGTCGCCGCCGCCATTGACATGATTCCCAACCGCGAATATCACAATATGGCGCGGACGACAAAATCATGAGCGGTGATTTTTATTCCGAGGCGGAAACTCGTCCGCCGCAACAGCGCGAAGAGGAATTGTTAAAGGCGCTGCCGGCGTTTGTCTCCGCCGCGAAACAAAACACCTCCGCTTACGCCGAAATATTGCGTGATATAAATCCGCAGGACATTAATTCACGCGCCGCGCTGGCACAAGTGCCGGCGGTGGACAAATCGGAACTCATCGCCGCGCAGGAACAATCACCGCCGTTCGCGGGAATGGAATGTTTTGATGTCGCCGCGCCGCGCCGATTTTTTATGTCGCCGGGACCCATCGCCGAATGTGATTTTGACATGCGTGATTACTGGCGCACCGCCGCGCCGTTGTACGCCGCCGGTTTGCGGCGCGGCATGGTGTTGCATAACAGTTTCTCTTATCACTTTACGCCCGCCGGACACATGTGTGAAGACGGCGCGGCGGCTCTTGGTGCGACTGTTTTTGCCGCCGGCACCGGAAACGGTGAACAACAAGCGCGCGCACTCGCGCGGTTTGGCGCGCACATGTATTGCGGCACGCCCGATTTTTTGCGCGTGATTTTGACACACGCCGATGACGCCGGCATTTCCGCGCCGACTCTGACAATGGCTTCTTTTTCCGGCGGTTATTTCAGTCCGGAATTGCGCGAGTATTATGAATCACGCAACATCGCCGCAAAACAATGGTACGGCACCGCCGACTGTGGCGCCATCGCTTATGAAACCGTCTCCGGCGCGCCGCTGGTCGTGGTGGAAAATATGCTGGTGGAAGTTGTCGACCCCGAAACTCGCATGCCGTTGCCGGCGGGTGAAAAAGGCGAAGTGTTAATTACCAACTTCAATCCCGCCCTTCCATTGTTGCGTTTTTCATTGGGCGATTTGTCGGCGGAAGTCGCGGGAGTGTCCGACTGCGGACGCACCAACATGCGACTGGCAGGGTGGCTCGGAAGATGTGATGCCGCGGTGAAAGTGAAGGGCATGTTTGTCCATCCGGCGCAAATTAAAAGAGCGCTCGCCCGTGTGCCCGAAGTTTCGCGCGCACAACTTGTCGTGGAATCGGACGCCGAAGGACGAGACCGCATGTGTTTGTGTTGCATGGCGGATTCACACACTGATTCTTTGCGCGCTCAAATCGCCGCCGCCCTGCGCGAAGAAACCAAACTCGGCGGCGATGTTCAATTTGTGGACTCCGTTGATGAACCGCTCATCATGGATAAACGTCCGCCGCCCGAAAAATAACATCCGCCGGAAGGGGCGTATTATTTTGTCCAACCGCTGACTGCTTTAACCTCCAAAAAATCCTCCAAACCCCAAACACCGCCTTCGCGTCCGTTGCCCGATTGTTTGTAACCGCCGAACGGCGCGCCGCCGGCGAGAGAACTGCCGTTAATATGCACCATGCCCGACCGCAGCCGGCGAGCAACACGGCGCGCTTTGTCGGCGTCCTGCGTTTGTACATAGTTTGCCAGCCCGTATACGGTGTCGTTGGCAATGGCGACGGCTTCGTCTTCGCTGTCAAAAGGCATGACACATAACACCGGTCCGAATATTTCTTCGCGCGCGATTTGCATGTCCGGTTTTACATCGGCAAAAACCGTCGGACGAACAAAATAACCGCGCGTCATGCCCTCCGGGCGACCAAGTCCGCCGGCGACAAGTCGCGCGCCTTCGTCAATGCCGGCGCGAATGAGACTCTGAATCTTGTCAAACTGAGCTTCGGATACGGCGGGACCAATATGCCGCCCGTCTTTGTCGGCGTCATCAACAGTCGTTTGTTCGGCTTCTTTCACCGCCGCGGCAACGGCGGCGTCATAAGCCGCGCGTTCCGCCAACATGCGCGTGGGCGCGTTGCACGATTGTCCGGTGTTGCGAAAACAATGACGAGCACCGCGGACAACGGCGTTTTCGTCCGCATCGGCGAAAATAATATTCGCGCCTTTGCCGCCCAACT
Source organism: Candidatus Persebacter sydneyensis (assembly GCA_033865115.1). GTDB lineage: Bacteria > Pseudomonadota > Gammaproteobacteria > Tethybacterales > Persebacteraceae > Persebacter > Persebacter sydneyensis. The sequence continues at coordinate 3,866 of JAWONR010000018.1, forward strand.
CCAAACTGACTCGCTTGATGGAATCGGCGGCGTTTTTAGAAACCGCGGCGCCCGCCCGCGCCGAACCGGTAAAAGAAACCATGTCAATGTCGGGATGCCCCGATAACATGGTTCCCGCTCCCGCGCCGTCTCCGTTTATTAAATTGAAAACGCCCGCCGGAAAACCCGCTTCGTCAATCATCTCTGCAAACAACATCGCCGACAACGGCGCCAACTCCGACGGTTTTAACACTGTCGTGCATCCGGCGGCGAGTGCGGCGCATACTTTTAATGTGATTTGATTCATCGGCCAGTTCCACGGCGTAATTAACGCGCAAACGCCAACCGGTTCGCAAAAAATCGCGCCGTCTTCGGCAAAAGAACGCTCAAAATCAAAAGATTCCAGCGCCTGTATAAAATCGCGAATGTGTGAATCACCCGCCGCGACTTGCGCCGCGCGCGCAAGCTTTCGCGGCGCGCCCATCTCCATTGAAATCAATTCCGCCATTTCGTCCGCGCGCGCGTTGTAGGCGTCCAATAATTTTTGCAACAACGCCGTGCGTGTTTTGGAGTCGGTGTTGCTCCATGAGTCAAAAGCGGCGCGCGCGGCATTGACGGCGGCGTTGACATCTTCCTCCCCCGCCGCTGAAATCATCGCACACGGTTCGCCGACAGACGGATTAATCACCGTAATGTCGCATGCTTTCGCGGGAGGCGTCCAGGCGCCGTTAATATAAAAGTTTCGTTTTTCAATCATAACGGAATTATACCGCCTGTTGCTTTGTTTTACCGCCTTCTTTTTCCAATAAAAATAAAAATTCACGGTGCTCACCGCGACAATCGGGAGTCCATTCGTCCGTCCATGTCATTTCCGCCATGACATTCCGCCGATAATCCACCGCCACTTCTTCCAGCAGTCTCCCGTGTCGTGACAGGACTTCGCGTAACTCGTCCGCCGCGCGTCCGCCGGAACTATATGACAAAATTATCCAACGGGCGGGGGTTTCTCGCACCAAATCTTCCAACGCCTGCGCGGCGACAAAACGCCCGCCGTCATCGCGGCGAAAGTCTTCAAACGGAGACGCGGCGGCGCGGTCCGAAGTGTCGGTGCGGCGTTTTGCGCGTCCAAACAACGGCGGACGGTCAAACAAACAGATGCTTTTCCAAACATGATAATACGCCGCATAACGGACTCGAGACGCCGGCATTTTATGATTGTTGGAACCGTAAGGCGGGTCGTAATACGCCAAATCGGCATCCGTCCGCGGCAACGCCGAAAAAATATCGCCGCATAAAACACGGTGTTCGCCTCCCGCGGCGGAAGTGTCCGGTACCGTCAACAACAACGGATGATAAGAACGCGCCGACCACTTGCCAAGATAGGCGGCGTAATGTCCGATGGTGTTGTCTACTTTGTCCATTGCTAAAATTAATCCTGTTAATGCCACTGCGCGGTCGGTTTTATCAAGCTTTAATTTTTCAATTTCCATGCGAATGCCGTCCAGTTTTCGCGTGTTATGTTGCTGCCACGGTTTTTTTAACCCGTCCGCGCCGATGGCACTGTCGACACAACCGCCATAGTGTTCGGTAAACCAACCGTCCGCCGGCGGTGTGTTGTTTAAATGTGAGATTAAAGATTCATAATGCGCGCGGCTTTTTCGCGCGCGTAAAAAACATTCGCCAAACACTTGCGACCACACGGCGACATCGTTGGCGACAACGGCATAACCGCTTTTGGCGAATGCCTGTGAAACGCGAGTCGTTCCTGAAAAGCCGTCCAACACTGTTTTTGCCCCGGTTGTGCCCGCCAGTCGCAAAATATGCGGTAATAATTTTAATTTGGAGCCGGCGTATTTAATGCCTTCGGTTTGCGGAACAGTCGGCGGCGTGTTTTGTACGGTGTTCATAACGCATCCGCCGGTTGTCCGCGTTTGTGTTCACAAAAAACATAAATCGCCAAACCGCAAAAGACACAAACCGCTCCCGCCCATTCTCCCGCCGCAATACTTTCATCCAAAAGCAACCAGCCGAAAAATATTCCGGCAATCGGCACCAACAAAGTAAAAGGCGCGACCGCGGCGGCGGAATACAAACTTAACAACCGCACCCACACCGAAAACCCCCATATTGTGGAAATGAAAGTAATGTACAACACCGCACCCACGCCCGCCCATCCGACATTTGCAAAGGCGTGGACAATCTCATCTTTGCCTTCCTGCAAAAAAGAAAACGCGAAAAGCGGCAATGCCGGCACCGCGCTCATCCAAACGATAAATTGAAGCGGCGAGGCTTGTTTGATTCCGCGCATGAACATGTTGGCGACCGCCCATGCAAACGCCGCCGCAATAACCCATACAAATCCCGCCACGGTGATGTTTTCACCGGTTTGCGCGCCAATAACCGCCAATCCGGCGGCGCCCAACAATAATCCCGCCCCGTGCATGCGAGTGATGCGCTCGCCGGCGATGATTGCCGCCAGTGCAACGGTAAAAAACACTTGTGACTGCAACAACAAAGACGACAATCCCGCGCCGATTCCGGCGTTCATGCCGGTGTATAAAAAACTGAATTTGAAAACGCCCAACACTATGCCGGCGCAGACCATGGGCTTCCAAACATGTTTGGGAAATTTAACAAACAGTATTAATGGAAAGGCGACCAATAAAAAACGCAACCCATTAAAAAGCAACGGCGGAAAGTCACGCAAACCGGTTTTAATAACAACAAAATTAAATCCCCACACCGCCATTAAGCAAACCGCCATGGCGATGTGCGCGGGTTTCATGCGCCGCCTTCGCCGCCGACATTAAGTGAATCCACTCTAATGGTCGGTTGTCCAACGCCCACCGGCACCCATTGTCCGTTTTTGCCGCAGGTGCCGACTCCCGGGTCCAACGAAAAATCATTGCCCACCATGGAAATCAACGGCATAATCGCGGGACCGTTGCCGATGATGGTCGCGCCTTTTACCGCCGCGCCCAGTTTTCCGTTTTCTATCAACCGCGCGCCGCTCGCGACAAAAACAAAATTGCCGTTGGTAATATCCACTTCGCCGCCGCCGAAGTTTTCCGCATATAAACCGCGCTTCACGGAGCCGATGATTTCTTCGGGATTGCGGTCGCCGCGGCGCATGAATGTGTTGGTCATCCGCGGCATGGGCGGATGTGCGTACGATTCACGACGTCCGTTGCCGGTGACCGCCGCGCCCATGAGTTTCGCATTCGCCACATCCTGCATATAACCGCGTAAAACACCGTCTTCTATCAATGTCGTTTCGCGAGTCGGCGTTCCTTCGTCATCGCATGACAAGGAACCGCGCCGTCCGGTAATGTTGCCGGCGTCAACAACAGAGACGCCTTTTGCGGCGACTTGTTCACCGATGCGTCCGGAAAAAGCCGATTGTTTTTTGCGATTGAAATCGCCTTCCAAACCATGTCCGACGGCTTCATGCAAAATAACACCCGCCCAACCCGGACCCAACACCACCGGCATTGCCCCCGCCGGAGCGGGCAGTGCGTTTAGTTTGTCGGTCGCTTCGCGCACCGCGTCACTGGCGATTGTGGCGATGATTGAGTCGTCAAAATAATCAAAACTCGCGCGCGCACCGCCGCCGCCGTTGCCGCTTTCGCGTTTTTTGCCGTCGGAGACAATTACCGTCGCCGAAATCCGAATCAGAGGACGAATATCGGCGGCGACTGTTCCATCGGCGCGCACCACCAACACGGTGTCAAACGCCGCCATCGCCGCGGCAATGACATTTTCCACTCGCGGGTCGGCGGCGCGTGCTTGGCGGTCAATTTCCTGTAAAAGTGCAATTGGTATGTCGGCGCAGGCAATTGGATTCTCCGCGCCAAAATTGGGACTGCCCATGTCGGGCGGCGTGATTTTTCCCATTGTCATTGCGCCGCCGTAAGTTTTGGCGGTGTGCGCCACCTGCGCCATGTCGTCAAACAGCGCCGGTGAAATCATGTCACTGCTGGCAAAAGCCGTTGTTTCACCGTGTAACGCGCGCAAACCGGCGCCGCGAGAGTCGCTAAAACTCCCGGTTTTTACCGCGCCGTCTTCCAGTCGCCAACTTTCGCGAACTTGGCGTTGTAAATAAATGTCCGCCCAGTCCAAACCCGATGTCGCCGATGACAAGCGCTCACGCGCTTTTTCAATATCCAAACCGGCGGGATGTAAAAGCTCCCGCTCGGCGCGTTGTGTAATGTCATTCATGCCGCTTTGTCTCCTTTAATTAACCTATCCGAAAGCGCCGGCAACATTGTCCGCCGTGCTTCGCGTTCACCGTCGTCAATGACGGCAAAAACAACTTCATCACCGTCGCTTTTCGCCGCCGCCAAAATTTTCCCCCAGCCGTCCACTATCATGCTGTGTCCGTAAGTTTTTCGTCCGCCGGGATGCGTTCCCGCCTGCGCGGGGGCGATAACATGCGCCAAGTTTTCCACGGCGCGCGCGCGTAATAAGATTTCCCAATGTGCGGCGCCGGTTTCGGTTGTAAAAGCCGATGGCGCGATGATTATGTCGGGCGAATCCATTGTTCTAAACAACTCCGGAAAACGCAGGTCATAACAAACCGACAGTCCAATTTTACCAAGCGGAGTGTCAACGCAGACCGGTGTTGCGCCGGGGGCGATGGTTTTGGATTCATCCACGCGGCTTTCGCGTCCGGTAAAGCGAAACAAATGCATTTTGTCATAACGCGCGATGCGTTTGCCGTCCGGCGCGTACAATATACATGCGGAAAAAACACGTCCGTCTCCCGCCGTTATCGGCAATGCGCCGCCGACAATATACATGCGGTGTCGGGCGGCGGCGGCGGATAGGAAGTCTTGCGCCGCTCCGGCGCCGTCTTTTTCGGCAACGGCGAGTTTCTTGTTTTCATCGGCGGCGATAAGTGAAAAATACTCCGGTAACGCGGCAAGTGAAGCGCCTCCGTCCGCTGATTGCGCCAACAATTCGCCGGCGCGCGCCAGATTTTTGTCGACATCATCGCCGGAATTCATTTGTATGCAGGCGACGGTAAAGTTTTTGCTCATGGGGTTATCGCATTTTCCAACATGTCAATGCGCCAATGCGCCGTCTGAATAGGATTTTGCCATGTCGGACAACGGGCGCGGTTTTATTTTGTCGGCATGTCCTGCGGCGCCGAAGGCGGACAAGCGTGACTCGCATACTTTTTGCATTTCCGCCATCGCCGGTTTGTTAAATTGACGCGGGTCAAACTCACGCGGTTTTTCGCGCGCGATTTTGCGGTAGACGCCGGTCAACGCCATGCGACAATCGGTGTCAATATTAATTTTACGCACGCCGTGGCGAATGCCTTCTACAATTTCATCCACCGGAACGCCGAATGTTTGCGGCATTTCGCCGCCGTTGGCGTTGATTAAATCTTGCAGCTCTTGCGGCACGCTGGACGAACCATGCATGACCAAGTGCACATTCGGCAGTCGCTGATGAATTTCGCGCACGACATCCAGTGCGAGAATTTTGCCGTCCGGTTTGCGGCTGAATTTATACGCGCCGTGCGAAGTGCCGATGGCAACGGCGAGCGCATCCACTTGCGTTTCTTTAACAAACTTTTCGGCTTCCGCCGGGTCGGTCAACAGTTGGTCGCGTTCAATGGCGCCTTCAAAACCGTGTCCGTCTTCGGCTTCGCCCTTGCCGGTTTCCAACGAACCCAAACATCCCAATTCGCCCTCCACCGAAACGCCCAATAAATGCGCGGTTTCGGACACTTTGCCGGTGACGGCGGCGTTATAGTCATAGTCGGCGGGTGTTTTGGCGTCTTCGTGAAGCGAGCCGTCCATCATGACGCTGGTAAATCCGCATGCCATTGCCGACAGGCATGTTTGCGGATTGTTGCCGTGGTCCAAATGCATGACGACGGGAATATGCGGCCACATTTCAGTTGCCGCCTGCATGAGTCGCCGCAAAAAAACATCACCGGCGTAGGCGCGCGCGCCTCGGCTGGCTTGGATAATGACCGGCGCGCGCACGGCGTCCGCCGCCCGCATAATCGCCTGAATTTGTTCCATGTTGTTAACATTGAACGCCGGTGCGCCGTAGCCGTTTTCGGCGGCGTGGTCCAACAGTTGCCGCAAAGTAATTAACGCCATATTTGCCTCCTGTGTCGGTGATTATAACCCGAATGGGCGGTCAACGGGGCGCGATTTGTCGGGGAGGGGGAAATGGGTTATAATCCCGTTCATGGGATACAGTGATTGGGTAAAACTTGAGGCAGCGGCGGCGCAAAGTGCGCCGTTTCCTTATGTATTGTGCGAAGATTTTATCATCGCCGACAAATTACTCGCCATTCATCGCGATTTTCCACAAGTGCCGGGCGCCGGCAGTTTTCCGCTGGGAACGCTCAAATGCGGCGATGCCTTTGCCGCGCTGACCGATGAAATTCGCGGCGAGCGTATGACGGAAATTTTGTCCGAAAAGTTGCAAGTGCCGTTGAGCGGTCATCCGACAATGGTCACCGTGCGCGGTTTTTGTCGCGAAACAGACGGCAAAATCCACCGCGACTCGCGAGGCAAAATGGCAACCGTGTTGCTGTATTTAAACCGTGACTGGGAGGATAAAGGCGGCGGGCGTTTGCGGCTTTTGAACGGCGCCGACAATATTGATGATTATTTTTTGGAAGTGCCGCCGGGAAACGGCGCGTTACTCGCCTTTCGTTGTGACGACAACGCGTGGCACGGTCATTTGCCGTTCGCCGGTGCACGGCGCGCCATTCAACTGAATTGGGTGGTTAATAGTAATTATCGCCGCCGTGAATCAGTGCGGCATTTTTTGAGCGCCACTCTTAAAAAAACACGCTCGTTGGCGCGGGGAGTCCGCGTAAAAGATAACACTAATCATGGCGCTTAATATTCAAACATTTGACAACCGCGCCGGCGCCGGTTCGGCGTTTTTTAAAGCGGCGGGACATCCGCTGTGTTTGCCGGCGGCGCAACAAATTATCCAAAAAATCCAAAACGCCCGTTCCGCCGCGGCGTTTGACCCGCATGACACATTGGTCGCTTTTGCGGCGGTGCATGCGCTGCCGTCCGACATTTTTACGGCGATATACGCGCAGGATGTCGCGCGCTTCGGACAAACCGTTCTCGGATGCGAGGTCTCGCCGATTACCGAATTGTCGGCGGATACGGATGTGCTGTTTGTGCCGGCGTTTGACGCGGCGCCGATTGTTCATCGTTTGCGCCGGGTTGCGCCGTCCGGGTGTGATATTGTCACCTTGGATGACATGCGGTTGCCTGAGCGGTTTTTAAGCGATACGCGGCGTTATCTCAATCCGGTTAATTTTGCAACCAACTTTCTTTTTTTTAGAGACGAGGGTGATTCGCATACGTGTTTGGTTACCGCCAACTATTGGAGCGCGTACGGCGCGAAAGAACCGTTTGTCTGGGGACGGGTTTTTGCCGCCGACGGTGAAATTTTGACGGATTTTGAAAAACCCCTGGGCGGCGCGCACGAAATTTTCTCTCTGGACAGCGCGAAAATCAAAGAAGAATTTAAACTCCCCGATTTTTGCGGACAGGTGTTTTTGCATGTGGCGCGCGCCGCCGGTCATGACATCGTCAAATATGTCGCGGATTCTTACGGCAAATTTTCCAACGGCGAATCGGGTGAGTTGTCATGTACGCATGACGCTAATTCTTGGCCGGCTGATTTATATGCGGGCGTTCCCGCGCCGGGTGAGGGCGATTCGGTAATTTTATGGGTGCAAAATTCACATCCGTCTCCGATACCCGCCGGCGCCATCGGCATCAACCGCATGGGAGAGGATGATGTAAAACCTTATCCCGAAGAAATCCCGTCGTTTGCGACTCGGGCGGTGGATATTGGCGCGCTTTTGCCCGATACGCGCTGGCCGGGACAAATTGAAATACGCGCCGGACGGTATTTTGTCCGTCCGCGTTACGAAGTCGTCAATCGCGCCGGGCGGCGGCGAATCAATCACGCCAATGTGGAGCGCACCGATTTGCAGGCGGACAAGGATCTTCCGAAGTTGTCGCATTGGCTGGGCAAGGGTTATATTTTACCGGCGCCGATTTTGCCGTGCGGACAATTTGACAGTGAATGTCTGCCGACTCCCATGTCCACCGCGCAACAAAATTTGCCGCTGGCGGCGGCGGTTTATAACGCCGCCGGCGAAGAAATCCATCGCGTTTCTTTGGGATGTTTGTCGCGCAATCACGAGCGGTTGTTAAATCTTTCGGAAATGGCGTCGGCGTTGGGCGAGGGTGAATCGGGACATTTGGAGTTGGTTTATGATTTTGCAGACGGCGGCGACGGCGACGGCTGGATGCACGCGCTGTTTCGCTATACCGAAAAACAATCGGGACATGTCGCCGAGACCAGTTTCGGCGCGCACATGTTTAATCATCTTCTGACTTATAAAAACGAACCGCAATCATACAAGGGACCGCCGCCGGGATTGACGACCCGTTTGTTTTTGCGCGTTGCGCGCGAGCCGGTGCGCACTTTTTGTCATCTGATTTATCCGGTGGGGAAAGAGTGGAACCCGCATAGCGAAACGCATTTTGACTTAAAAAACCGGCGCGGTGAAGATGTGGCGCAAAAAACCGCGCACATCGCCGCCGGCGGTTCATTCGCATTTTGCTGTCAAGATTTGTTCACCGACGCCGAATTGCAAGACGCCGGTGAGGAATCATATGTCATCATACGCGACTCCACATGTCGCCTGTTTGGCTATCATGGCGCGCAGGCGGGCGGCGCTTTTGCGTTTGACCACATGTTCGGTTTTTAGGCGCGTTTACCGCCGTTCATGTCGCCGCTGATTTGGACTCTCACCGACGGCAGCGCCGGTTACGCGGCGCAAGCGAACGGTTTGGCGGAATGCGTCATCGCACAAGATAAGGGCGAAGTGCGCGCGCAAATTGTCCGCGCGCCAAAATGGACAAATATTCTCCCGCCGTCATGCGCCGCGGCGTTGCGATTGTTTGACATTCACGGTAAAACGGATGACAAACCGGATATTGTCGTTTGTTGCGGGGGAAAGTCACAGGCGGCGGCGTTGGCGATGAAAAAACAATATGGCGCTTTTGCCGTTTGTATTCAACGTCCGCGCGGCAACGCAGCCATGTTTGACGCCGTTGTCGCACCGCGACATGATTATTCCGAAAAAGAGTTGGAAAATATCGCGCAAACACCGGACGGCAATGTTTTTAACACGTTGGGCTCGGTCGGCACAATAAACGCCGAAGTATTGGCGAGCCGGCGTGAATCGGCGCGGGAAAAGTTTTCACATATTCCAAGTCCAAAAACCGCCGTGCTTGTCGGCGGCGAAAATCGAGCGTTTGCCATGACGCCGGAAGTGTGTCAAGGTTTTGCGGAGGAAGTTTCGCGCGCGGAGGGCGGTTTTTTGGTCAGCACTTCACGCCGCACCGGTGATGAAAACAAACGGACATTGGCGCGGGCATTTAATGGTGAAAATTGTTTTTTTTACGATGGTGAAGGTGAAGAGAATCCGTATATGGATATTTTGGCATGCGCCGACCGTTTGTTGGTCACCGCCGATTCCGTCAACATGATCAGCGAAGCATGTGCCGCGCAAAAGCCGGTATACATTGCGCCGTTGCCGCAAAAGTCGGCGCGCGCCGCCAAAAAGTTTTTACAGTTTCACCAGGAAATAATCGCGCGCGAATTGGCGCGTGAATGGCAAGGCGAGTTTGAAACATGGTCGCCGCCGCCGTTTGATGAGACCGTCCGCGCCGCGGAGTTTGTAAGGGCGCGATATGTCGCGCAAAAGTGAATTGACCGCCTTTTGCGGTTGATTAGTCGGACAAACCGCCGCCGGTATTTTTTTTCGCAAACGCGCAATATTGCCGGACATCGCATTGCGCACACATGGGCGTGCGCGCTTTGCACACATAACGTCCGTGCAAAATAAGCCAATGATGCGCGTTTTGTTGGTATTCTTTTGGCACGGCGCGTATTAATGCGTCTTCAACATCGCGCACATTTTTGCCGGGCGCGAGTCCGGTGCGGTTGGAGACGCGAAAAATATGCGTATCCACCGCGATGGTGGGTTCGCCAAAGGCGGTGTTGAGAACCACATTCGCCGTTTTGCGTCCGACACCGGGCAGAGATTCCAACGCCTCGCGATCGCGCGGCACTTTGCCGCCGTGTTGTTTTGTCAATATCTCCGACAACGCCAAAACATTGCGCGCTTTTGTCCGATATAAACCGACCGAGGAAATATGCGCGGCGAGTCCTTCTTCGCCCAGTTTTAACATGTCGGCGGGCGTTTTAATCTTTGCAAAAAGCGGGCGGGTGGCGCGATTGACGCCGACATCGGTGGATTGCGCCGACAACACCACCGCCACCAATAATTGATAACGATTGCCGTATTTGAGTTCGGTTGTCGGGTTGGGATTG
>JAWONR010000019.1:0-14055 GCA_033865115.1 Candidatus Persebacter sydneyensis
ACACTTCCGCCGCCGTGGCGCCGCCGCCGAAAGAAAGTCCTGTTGCCAATTCACCGCCGGCTTTCACGCGCACCGCACAATATTTGAATTCTGGAATTTTACCGAACGGGTCTAATTCCGGATTCGTCAATTTATTCGCCGCCGCTTCGTAATAACAAAACGGAATAAACACCGCGCCGGCGGGAACGCCTTCATCGGCGCGGGCGTATAAACACACTTCGCCGCGGCGTGATTGCACGGTGATAATGTCACCCGCCGTGATATTTTGCGCCTCCATGTCTTGCGGACGCATATACGCGCCCGGCGACGGTTCCAGCGCGTCCAACACTCGCGAACGGCGGGTCATTGCGCCCGTATGCCAGTGTTCCAACTCCCGTCCGGTGATTAACACCAGCGGATATTCCGAATCCGGACGTTCGGCGGCGGGAACAAAACTCGCCGGCACAAAACGTCCCAAACCGTCGGCGGTCGGAAACGCATCGCGAAAAATCACCGGCTCACCGGCGTCGCCTTCGCGCCGACAAGGATAAGTGACGGAATGTTCGGTTTGCAATCGCTCCCATGTAATGCCGCTGATGGAAGGCATCGCATGCCGCATTTCTTCAAACACTTCGCGCACGCCCGAGTCTTCACCTTGATAGTTCCAGTCCAATCCGATTCGTTTGGCGATTTGTTGAATAATCCACAAATCTTGTCGCGCTTCACCGGGCAAATCCAACGCCCGTCTTCCGAGTTGCACCATGCGGTCGGTGTTGGTGAAAGTCCCGGTCTTTTCGGCAAAAACAGACGCCGGTAAAACCACATCCGCCAGCGCCGCGGTTTCAGTGAGAAAAATATCCTGCACCGCGAGCATCTCCAAAGCCGCCAGTCCTTCGCGCGCGTGTCCCGCATCGGGGTCGGACATGGCGGGGTTTTCGCCCATCACATACATGCCGAGAATTTCACCGCGATGAGCGGCGTTAATAATTTCCACCACCGTCAATCCGGGTTTGTCATCCAACTCCACGCCCCATAGTTTCTTAAATTCAGCATGCACGTCACTGTTGTCCACTCGTTTATAGTCGGGCAGCATCATGGGGATTAATCCGGCATCAGACGCGCCTTGTACATTGTTTTGTCCGCGCAGGGGGTGAAGCCCGCAACCCGGACGTCCGATATTGCCGGTCAAAAGCGACAACGCGATAAGACAACGCGCATTGTCGGTGCCGTGAATGTGTTGTGAAATGCCCATTCCCCAAAAAATCATCGCCCGCCGACTGCCGCCAAAAAGACGCGCGGCGCGGCGAATTTCATCCGCCGGTATGCCGCAAATCTCCTCCATTTTTTCGGGCGGACATTGCATGACTTGTTCGCGCAGGGGTTCATAATCTTTCGCGCGGTTTTTAATAAACGATTCATCCGCCAATCCTTCGGTGATAATGACATTCATCATGCCGTTTAGCAGCGCCACATCGGAATCGGGCTTCATAGACAAAACAATTTCGGCATGCGCGGCGAGTGCACCGCGGCGCGGGTCGGCGACAATGAGTTTGACGCCTCGGGCGGCGGCGTTTTTCATCATAGTCGCCGCGACAGGATGATTAACGGCGGGATTTGCGCCGATAATAAACGCCACTTCCGCCTGCAACACATCGGATACTTGATTGGACACCGCGCCGGAGCCGATGCCCTCCAAAAGCGCGGCGACCGAAGAGGCATGGCAAAGTCGCGTGCAGTGGTCGACATTATTAACGCCGAAACCGGTGCGAACAAGTTTTTGGAACAAATACGCTTCTTCATTACTGCCCTTGGCGGAGCCAAAACCGGCGAGCGCGCCGCCGCCGTGTTTTTGCAGAATATTGCGAAATCCGCCGGCGGCGGCATCCAGTGCTTCATCCCAAGACGCGATGCGAAAAACGCTTTCCCAGTCATCGGGGTCTAATGTCGCGGCGGCGTCTTTTGGAACATTTTCACGGCGAATAAGAGGCGTTGTCAAACGGTGTGGATGATGGGCGTAATCAGCCCCATAACGTCCTTTCACACACAGTCGACTGTGGTTGGCGGGACCGTCCCTCCCTTCCACATGCAAAATACGGTTGTCTTTTATATGATAAGTGGTTTGACAACCGACGCCGCAATAAGGACAAAGTGAATCAACCGATTTATCGGGTGTTTGCATCAATGCATTGCCGATGGGTGCGAGTGCGCCGGTGGGACATGCTTGAACGCATTCACCGCAGCCGACACAGGTGCTTTCGCCCATCGGCGTGTCAAAATCAAAAACAATTTTGGCGTTGTGACCGCGTCCGGCGTAACCGATGACATCATTAACTTGTTCTTCGCGGCAGGCGCGAACACAGCGGGTGCATTGAATGCAGGAATCCAGATTGACCGCCATTGCCGGATGTGAAGAATCGGACGGCGGTTGTTGGCGGGCGGAAAAACGGGGCGCGCCGATCTTGAGATGTTTCGCCCATTTGTCCAATTCCGAATCACGGCGGAGCAAATCGGGCGGCATGTCGGACAACAGCAGTTCAACAATGATTTTTTGGGCGTGTTTCGCGCGGGTGTTGTCGCTTTGGACTTTCATCCCGGCGGTGGGCGCGCGACAACATGAAGGCGCCAAGGCGCGTTCTCCGTCAATTTCCACCATACATGCCCGACAGTTACCGGCGGCGCGATAACCGGGCAAATAGCACAATCGGGGGATTTCCACGCCGTAACGGAGCGCGGCGTCCAAAATATTCTCGTTGGCATATCCGATGACGGGCTTGCCGTTAAGTTCAAATTCCACCGCCTCCGCAGGCGGTTGCAATGCGGCGTTTGCGCTCATAATTCTCTCCTTTTCGCGCCGGGGCGCACTCTTCACTCCATTTCCTCTCATTATATCACGCCCTCCCCGCCGCAATGCCAATTTGACATTTGACTTATATTTATAGTATAATTCGGCTTTATTTATGCAAAAAAGGCAACAGGAGGCAATTATGACAACTAAACGTGATTTACAAACCCGGCTCGACGAAAGCGGCGTTGTTTGCGCTGAAGGTTTTTTGTTTGAGATTGAAAGACGCGGCTATATGGCGTCCGGCGCTTTTGTGCCCGAAGTCGCATTGGACAACCCGCATGCATTGCGCGCGTTGCATGTTGATTTTCAACATGCCGGCTCCGATATCGTGCAGGCGTTCACTTATAACGGACACCGCGAAAAAATGCGCGTACTCGGCAACGAATCGTTGTTGGAACCGCTTAACAAAGCCGCGCTGACAATCGCCAAAGAAGTCGCGGAAGATGTGCCCGCGGGCGAAGAACCCAATCTCTTCGCCGGCAATATCTCCAACACCAACGTCTGGAATCCCGAAGACAAAAACGCCCAAAAAGAAACGCGCGCCATGTTTGATGAAATGTGCGGCTGGGCAAAAGACGCCGGCGCCGACCTTATCATCGGCGAAACTTTTTATTACGCCGGCGAAGCATTCGCCGCGCTCGAAGCCATTCAAGCCGTCGGACTGCCCTCCGTCATCACCATCTCGCCCATGGGCGAGAACAAAATGCGGGATGACTGGGATATCGTCGACACCTGTGCTGAATTGGAAAAACGAGGCGCAACCGTCTCCGGCATGAACTGCTTTCGCGGGCCGCCGACAATGCTCCCATATGTCCGCGAAATCCGCAAACGGCTAAAAGGACATGTCGCCGCACTGCCCATCGCCTTTCGCACCACGGACGAAAATCCGACTTTCTTTAACTTGCCCGACAACAACAAGTGTGAATGTCCCGCCCCTCACGGACGACCTTTTCCCACCGCGCTGGAACCGATGAGCTGCAACCGCTATGAAATCCGCGCCTTCGCCGAAGAAGCCTGGAAACTCGGCGTGCGTTATCTCGGCGTTTGTTGCGGCGCGGCACCGGTGTATATTCGCGAAGTCGCCGAAGCCATGGGCAAAACACCTCCGGCCAGCAAATATCGCGAAGATATGTCGCGGCATTTTATCTACGGCAGTCACGAACGACTGGCGGAACACATCACCGCCTACGGCGACAAGGCGTAACCGCCCTTTAAGTCCCGTCTGACTTAACCCGCCCGCCGTTGTTCTTCAGCGGCGGAGCCCTGCGGCATCGGCAAAATGTGGTGTAAACACAAATAACCCAAAGTGCCGGCGATGAGAGAACCGGTTAAGACGCCAAGTTTTACCAAATTGATGTTTTCCGCATATTCTCCGCTAAAAGCCAGGTTGCCGATAAACAACGAGACGGTAAAACCAATGCCGCATAACAGCGACAAACCGCACATCGCCATCCACGAAACACCGGTCGGCAACGCGGCAACACCGGTGCGCACCGCCAGCCACGCCGCCGCCGTGATGCCGACCGCCTTTCCAAACAATAAACCGACGATAATCCCCGCCGGCAACGGACGAAACAAATCCGAAAACAACAATCCGTCAAAACTCACGCCGGCGTTGACAAAGGCAAACAACGGCATGATGCCGAAAGTCACCAGCGAATGTAAATCACGCTCCAACGGCACCAGCGGTGAAGTTTTGCCCTCCGACACGCGCAACGGCACCGCAAACGCCGTCGCCACTCCCGCCAAAGTCGCATGTACGCCGGATTGCAAAACACAAGCCCACAATACAAATCCCAATAATATATACGGCACCCGCGAACATACTCCGTAATGATTCAACATAAACATCACAAAAATCACGCCGCACGACAACAACAACGGCGTCGCCGCCAAATCACCGGAATAAAACAGCGCGATAATCGCAATCGCGCCCAAATCATCTATCACCGCAACCGCCAACAAAAACACCTTTAACGGCAGCGGCACGCGGCGTCCCAACAATGACAAAACACCCAGTGAAAAAGCAATGTCCGTCGCCGTGGGAATCGCCCAACCGCGCATGGCGACTTCGTCTCCCCAATTAAATCCCGAATAAATTAACGCCGGTCCCGCCATGCCCCCCGCCGCCGCCAACGCCGGCAACAACGCCTTCGCCCGGGATGACAACTCACCGGTCAATAATTCGCGTTTGATTTCCAAACTCACCAGCAAAAAGAAAATCGCCATGAGTCCGTCGTTTACCAAGTGTGAAGCGGACAAAACATAAGTGCTTTCGCCGACAACCAAACCCGTCGGGGCATGCAAGAAATGCTCGTACCACTCACGCAACGCCGGAGCGTTTGCCGCCACCAACGCCGACAATGCCGCCCCGAACAATACCGCCCCGCCGGCAATTTCCAGCCCAAAGAACGCCGCCAACGCACGATAAGGGTTGCGCATTGCCATTATTTACTCCGCCGCGAACAAGTCGGCAAAATCGCGCACCGACATGCGCCGTAAATTGGAGGAATTGGCGAATACGCCGGCAATCTTTTCACACCGCGAAGGTGAAAACACTTCGCCCGCCGCCGATTGAAACTTCGCCTGTAAATGCGGCAGACTTTCATCGCGCCGGCGGCGATGTCCGAGCGGATATTCCACTTCCACTTTTTCGCTTTCACTCCCGTCCGCAAAAAACACCTGCACCGCGTTGCCAATCGCGCGCTTGTCCGCCGCCAAATAATCACGACTGTATCGCGTGTCTTCGGCGACTTCCATCTTGTCGCGCAAAATATCTATCCGAGGGTCGGCGGCAATGTCGTCTTCGTAATGCGCGGCGGTCAACTCTCCGTAAATTAACGCCGCCGCCGTCATATACTGCAAACAATGGTCGCGGTCGGCGGGATTGTGCAACGGACCCGTTTTACTGATGATGCGAACCGCCGATTCTTGTGTGTCAATTTTCACCCGCACAATGTCATCCAACCGGTCGGCGACTTGTGAATGCAATTTAAGCGCGCATTCCACCGCCGTTTGAGCATGAAACTCCGCCGGATACGACACTTTAAATAAAATATTTTCCATGACATAAGAACCATATTCGCGTTCCACCGCAAGCGGTTTTCCATCGAAAGACACATCGTAAAAACCCCAACCCGGAGCGGTCAGTGCGCCCGGAATCACGCCTTCGCCGGCGCATGCCATCATCGCCAAACGCACACCGCGACTGGAGGCGTCTCCCGCCGCCCATGACTTGCGACTGCCGGTGTTGGGCGCATGACGATAAACCCGCAATGACTGTCCGTCCGCAAACGCATGCGACACGGCGGCAATTGCCTGCTCGCGAGTCGCTCCCAATAACTTCGCACACACCGCGGTGGAGGCGACTTTTACCAGCGCCACATGGTCCAAACCCGCCCGGTTGAAACTGTTGGCAATCGCCAATACGCCTTGAATCTCATGCGCTTTTACCATCATCTCCAACATGTCAACGACCGTGTATTTTTTACCCCGCCGCGACAAATAATCCGACACCGCCCAAATACCGCCCAAATTGTCGGAAGGATGACCCCATTCCGCCGCCAGCCATGTGTCATTAAAATCCAGCCAGCGAATTAACATGCCGTTGTCAAAGGCGGCTTTTACCGGATCCAACTGATGCGAAACCCCGATAACGCGCGCGCCATCGGCGACTTCCGCCCCTTCCACAATTGGTCCCAAATGACGGGTACATGCCGGATAAGAAAGCGCCATCAACGCGCAACCGACACTGTCCATTAAACATAGCTCCGCCGCGCGCAACGCCTCTTCGGACGGCTTGTAGTCATAAACATAATCGGCAATTTGGACGATTTCGGCGTCCGGTTGCGGGCGAATATTACTGTCGGCTTGTGTCATGCCGCCATTATATCCCACTTCTTATATTTTTTCCAATGCCAACGCGCCGATAAAACCCGCCGCATGAAAAATGGGCGGATGACTCCGCAAAACACGCGGCGACAACCTACCCACCTTGTCATATTCGCCCAGCCGGTAATTCGCCGCCATCGCCGCCAACAACAATATTTGCGTTGATTCTTCGGCGGGAGCGTTGCTTGCAAACGCCAGCAATTGTTCGGCGGTCGCGGCAATCATCTCCGCATCACGCAACGACAACGCACGCCAAAAACGCGTGTATAACGCCGCCGACGCACCCGCCGACTCTTCCAACAACGCCGTAATACATGGTGATTCTTCCAAAATCTCCCATGCCCGCATCATTCGCCCGCGGGGGGCATGCGGCATTAACCGCGCGGTAAAATCACTCAACGAAATCATATATGACTGTGTCGCGGGAAAGGAATCCATGCCGCAGGCGTTTTTTTGAAGGACGGTCATTCTTTGCCTAATGTCACTGTCGGCGTTGTCAATCCCGTCAAGCTGCTCATACACCTTGCCCGCCGCCGACGCTATTGACGAACGATGAAACTTGGGCAGGGAGACTTCCGACGGCGGCGGACGAACGCCGGCAATTTCCATAAACGGCACCGCCAGCAACTGCGCCTGCGGCCATGAATAAAACGAGCGGCGAAAAAACGCGCGCGGCGCCTCGTGTTCAATATACGGAAAATAATCGGAATTGACCGGCGCACCAAACAGTGAAAAATACGGCGTCAAATGCCGCTTGTCGCCGATAAACAACGCATCCATGTCGGCGGCGGAAACATAATCATAGCCGCCGAAAAACTCGCGCGCCTCCGGAGTGGAAAAAATATCATCACGAAACGCCGGCACACTGTCCCTCGCCGCAATCAACACCGCATCGGCGTCACCAGACAAATACATGCGAAAATCACCGAACTCTTCATTCAACGCGGCGACAACCGATGAAAAAATTTGCGGTGAACTTTCATAAAACGGCAGCCACTGGATAAAAATACCGTCATCCGCCAACACCTTGTCCACGCGCTGATAAAACTCCCGCGTAAACAAACCGCCGATGCCGCTAATCCACGGATTGGACGGCTCGGAAATGATAATGTCATAACGCCGCCCAACGCGCGCAAAAACGCTTTTCGCATCGTCATAAATAAAATGATTCCGCTCGTCGGCAAACACCGGCGCCGCTTTTTCACCCAGTCGCCTCGCGCCCGCGACCATCATCGGTTCTATTTCAATATTGTCCAACCGTTCCAACACCGGCGACTGTAAAAGCGACATTGAAGTAAGTCCCGAACCAAAACCGATATTCGCCGCATAACGCGCGTCCGGACGGGCCAACAATCCCAACAACCCGGCAATGGTCATTGTCATTTCATCACTGGTATACCTGCCTTCGCCGTAGCGCAAAGACGCATCCGGTTTGCCGTTGGTCGCAATTGTAAGATTGGTGTAATTATCCTTCACCGTTTTATAAACGGCGATGGAGGCGGTCTTGCCGTCCCGGTAAAAAACAATGCTTTGATTGTCGCGCAATTTTATGCCGTGACGATAAATGCCGGCGGCGGCATAGTGCAACGGAATGCTGCCAAACACCACCGCCGCCGCGGTCGCCGCCACAGTCGCCGCCGCCCCCGCCGCCGCCAGCGAATGCCGGCGCAAATAAGCGAACAACACGCAGCCCAAAAACAAATCCGCCAATCCGCCGACAATCATGGCGTATTGCGCGCCGGCTTCGGGCAGCAACCAATGCACCGCAAGCCACACGCCGACAATCGCGCCCAAAGTGTTGGCGGCATATACCGACCCCAGGGATGATTCACCGCGCTCCGTCATTAAACGGCGGGTAATTAACGGCAGCGTCATGCCGGCGCAAATCGCCACCGGCATCATCATCGCCGCGGTTATCAAGCCGCCAAACAACCAATGATAAATATGCGCGTCCAGTCCGCCTCCGGTTAAATCACGCCAATAACTTGCGTATAAATCAAACGAAAACGGATACGCCACCAATGATATCATTGCAAACACGCCCATGGCAATTTGTACTTTTGCCAACAACACCACCGGTTCCGCGACTTGTTCAATGCGACGGCGAACCAGCCAACTGCCTATCGCCAGTCCGGAAATAAACACCGCCAGCATGATTTCAAAAGAATACACCGAAGCGCCCAACAAAAGCGAAATAAGACGCGTCCATATAATTTCATAAATAAAAGACGACATTCCGGTAATCGCCGCCGTCCACAACAAAATCGCCGGCGCGACCGACAACTTTGACGTCTCTTTCACCGGCGCCTCCGGCGGCGGGGCAACGGGAACTTCACCAAAACGCCGAGACAACATCCACACCACGACCGCGATGGCGGCGTTTATCGCGCCGCCAATCAATCCCGCGCCGACCAATCCCAAAGACGGAACCAAAACAAAACCGCCGACCAAAACACCCGCCGCCGCGCCCGCTGAATTGGAAAAATACAACGCCGAAATGATGTTACCCGGATATCGCGGCCAACGGCGCACCATCGCCGCCGCCAACAATGGAAAAGTCGCGCCCAACAACACCGCCTGCAACAATATTAAAGACGCGCCCAAAACCCATTTAAATATTTCCGCCGAAGCCGCACTGTCCAACGTCGGTAAAACACCGTCAAGCGCCCATGCCTGCGCGAGAATAAAAACATCATGAAAATACACCGCCGCCAAAGCCAAAAACGCCTCCACCACCGCATAAGCGACCATCGGATAACGAATGCGATGACTGTGACGCGCCGCAATAACGGAACCCGCCGCAATGCCCAATAAAAAAATGACCAACACCAGCGCCTGCGCATAGGCGGCGTGTCCGAGAAATATTTTAAGATACCGCGCCCATAATGCTTCGTAAATTAACGCGGCAAAACCGGAGGCGGTAAAAATAACATAGTACCACCATTTTTTCATCTCCGCCCGCGCATCCGCGCCCGCGGTGTCCGCCGCATCCGCAACGGGAGGGGAATAATTATCGGATGCCGTCACGTATTTATCAGCGATCTTTTATATCAACAAACGGACGGCTGGAGGGACCGACATATTCCGCGTTGGGACGGATAAGACGATTGTCGGCGCGTTGCTCCATGATGTGCGCCGCCCAGCCCGACAAACGCGACACCACAAACAACGGTGTAAACAACGGCGTCGGCACGTCCATAAAATGATACGCGGACGCACTGTAAAAATCCAAGTTGGGAAACAGCTTTTTGCGCTCCCACATGACTTTTTCAACCGCCTCCGACACCGCAAACAATCCGGCATGCGGATGACCCGCCGACAAATCACGCGAGCGCGCCTTTATAATTTCATTGCGCGGGTCGCATTCCGAATACACGGCGTGTCCAAAACCCATGATTTTTTCTTTTTTCTCCAGCATCTCTTCCACGCCCTTTGCCGCCGCTTCCGGAGAATCAAAACGTTCTATCAATTGCATGGCGTTTTCATTCGCGCCGCCGTGCAACGGTCCGCGCAACGCGCCTATCGCCGCCGTCACCGCCGAATGAAAATCGGACAATGTCGCCGTCACCACGCGGGCGGTAAATGTGGAGGCGTTAAATTCATGCTCCGCATACAACACCAGCGAAACATCCATCGCCGCCGCCGCCTCCGGACGAGGCGGTTTGCCGGTAATCAATCGCAACAATTGTCCGGCAATGGTGTCGTCTTCGGTTTCCACCTGCGGACGTTCGTTAAACTGCGTATACCGATACCAATATCCCAACGCCGAAGGAAAAAACGCCAACAATCGTTCCGCAACTTCGTTTTGACGCGAGGCGTCAACTTCCGGCTCCACCGCGCCCAACACCGAACAGGCGGTGCGCATGACATCCATCGGATGAGCATCGGCGGGAATGCGCTCCAGCGCGCCGACAACCGCCGGCGGCAACGAGCGCAAACCGTTCAATCGACTGCGAAACGCCGACAAAGTATCGGCGTCGGGCAACTCACCGTTTAACAACAGCCATGCCGTTTCTTCAAAACCGGTGTGCGCCGCCAAATCTTCTATGGCGTAGCCGCGATAATCCAAACCGCGTCCGTGGTGACCGCAGGTGCAAATGGCGGTTTTGCCGGCGTTAATGCCGCGCAAACCTTGTGCGGGAGTGCTCATTGTGTTTCTCCAAATAATTTATCCATTTTTTGTTCATAGGCATGATAGCCCAGATACTCATACAACTCTTCGCGATTTTGCATAAGCGACACCGCGGCTTTTTGTCCGCCGTCTCGTCTTATGGCGGTGTATACCGATTCCGCCGCTTTGTTCATGGCGCGAAAAGCGGACAACGGAAACAACATCATATCCGCCCCCGCCTCTCGCAGTTCTTCGGCGGTAAACATCGGTGTTCGTCCGAATTCGGTGATGTTCGCCAAAATCGGCGCGCCGCAGGCGTCTTTAAACGCACGATAGTCGTCCAAAGTTTTCGCCGCTTCAACAAAAATCATATCCGCCCCGGCGGCGACATAATCACGCGCGCGGGCGATGGCTTCATCTTTCGTTTCGCTGGCGAGTGCATCGGTGCGCGCCATGATGACAAAATCACCGTCTTCACGCGCATCCACGGCGGCGCGTATGCGGTCGGACATTTCCGCCGCCGAAACCAGTGTTTTATTTGGACGGTGTCCGCAGCGTTTTACGGCGGTTTGGTCTTCCAAATGAATGCCCGCAACGCCGACTCGCGACAGCAGTTTCACCGTGCGCGAGATATTAATCCACGACCCGAAACCGGTGTCGGCATCCACCAAAAGCGGCAGTGAAGACGCGGCGGTAATACGCCCGGCGTCCGCCACGACATCGTCCATTGTTGTCGCCGCCAAATCGGGCAATCCCATACAGGCGGCAACTCCGCCGCCGGACAAATACAACGCGCGAAATCCCGCCTTTTCGGCGAGCATCGCGCAATAGGCGTTGACTGTCCCGGCGATAAGTAGCGGTTTTTCCTCCGCCATTGCCTGGCGAAAAGCCGCCCCCGCTGTTTTATGATTTGTTTTCATCGCAAAATACCTCAAAATCCCCGCAAAATATCCGAAAATCTCCCCAAAATCCCCGTCAAGCCTCAACGGATGAGACGCCATTATAACATGTCGCGGGGGCGGTGCGAATATGGGCGGTTATGGATTATACTTTACGGCATGATTACGCAGGAGTTGGAAGACAACATTAAATTCACGCGCACCGATGCGCGGCGGCGGCGTTTGGGCGCGGTGACCGTGGAACATTTGGTGTTGGTATTAATAGACAATTCTTCCGTTCGCCGTTGTTTATCCGCCTGCAACGCCGACATTCAGAGTTTGCGGCAGGATTTGGAGCATTTTATAGAATCACAAATCCCCTCCGCGACAAGCGCCGAGCCCGCACCCACGGCGGAATTTAAACGGGTTCTTCGCCGCGCGGTGGAACAAGAAGGCGGACGCAATCGCACATCCGGCGCGCATGTTTTGGCGGCGGTTTTTGCCGAACCAAATTCACGCGCGGCGTATTATTTGGGCAAACATGGCGTTGAACGTTTGGCGATATTGGCGCACGCCGGCGGACGTCTCGCCGAATCTCCGGAATCCGATTCACGGACGGATGATGACTGGGTTGCCATGGCCGCCGCCGGACGTTTAGAAACGCCTTTTGGTCGCGCTGATGAAGTCGCGGAGATCACACGAATTTTATCTCGCAAATACAAAAACAATCCGTTATTAGTCGGCGAGCCGGGTGTCGGCAAAACCGCCGTTGTGCGCCAACTCGCGCATCTCGCCGCAAACAAAAACGCGCCGCCGATTCTCGCCGAATTTTCACTGCATGCCGTGTCGGTCGGTGACTTGGTCGCCGGCACAAAATACCGGGGCGATTTTGAACAGCGAATACGACAGTTATTGGATAAATGCCGCGCCCGTCCAAATGCCGCCTTGTTTATAGATGAAATTCACACACTTGTCGGCGCGGGAGCGGTGTCGGGCGGCAATCTTGACGCGGCGAATATTATGAAACCGTTGTTGGACGGCGGCATTCGCTGCATCGGCGCGACAACTTTTACGGAATACCGCCGCATTTTTGAAAAAGACGCCGCACTGGCGAGGCGGTTTCATAAAATTGACATTCACGAACCCGGCGGCGAAGAGTTGGACACGATTCTTTCCGGCGTTGTCACTCGTTTGTCGGCGCATCATCATGTACCCTACGACCCCGCGTCAAAAGCGGCGGCGATAACCTATTCACGTCGTTTTTTGCCGTCCCGTTTTTTGCCCGATAAAGCGGTGGATTTGTTGGACGACGCCGGCGCGCGCAAACGCGCCGCGCAATCTTTGTCTCCGGTTGTCGCCGAAGATGTCGCCGAAGTCGCCGCGGACATGGCGGGAGTCGCCGCGGATATTGTCCGGGATGAAAACCGTCTCGGTGATTTGGCGGCGCAACTTTCGACTCATGTCATCGCGCAGGATGAAGCGGCGTCACAGTTGGCGGCGGCGGTGTTGCGGCGGCGGCTGGGTTATCACGACCACGCACAAACGGCGGGCTCGTTTTTATTTGCCGGTCCCACCGGCGCGGGTAAAACTGAAATGGCAAAACAACTCGCGCAGGCATTGGGCGCGGCGTTGTTGCGGTTTGACATGTCGGAATATATGGAGTCACATTCGGTGTCGCGTCTTATCGGCGCGCCGCCCGGTTATGTCGGACACGACCTCGGCGGAAAACTGACGGAGGAAATCGCACGTCATCCGGGCGCGGTGGTGTTGTTGGATGAAATAGAAAAAGCACATCCCGAAGTTCGCAACATTTTTTTACAAATCATGGATTACGGCGCATTAACCGACAACACCGGACGCCGCGCCGACTTCACCAACGCGATATTAATTATGACCTCCAATGTCGGCGCGGAATCATGGGAGCGTCCTCCTCCCGGTTTTGCGCGCAAAGACGCCGAACAGGCGGGAGACGAGGAACTATCGCGCCGTTTTTCGCCGGAGTTTCGCAATCGTTTGGACGCAATCATTCGTTTTCGTCCGTTGTCCGCGGATGCGTTGTCGCGTGTTTTGCGGCTGTCATTAAATCAACTCGCCGCCCGTTTGCGCGCCGACAAAAACATTTCCGTTCGTTTTGGTCGTCGTTTGCGGGCGGCGTGTTTGGCGGATGGATTTTCACCGTCCATGGGCGCGCGTCCGCTGCGTCGTCTTTTACGCGAGCGAATCATAGACCCGCTCGCCGCCGCCGAATCCGAAGGCAAAATCGTCTCCGGCGGCAAATATGTAATTGAAAATTCCGAAGACGGCAGTCCCGTCGTCCGTTCATTGCAATAGGAATTGTTTGCTGTTTTATT
>JAWONR010000020.1:0-13009 GCA_033865115.1 Candidatus Persebacter sydneyensis
ATTTGAACGGCATTAAGCGCGGCGCCTTTGCGCAAGTTATCCCCGATAACCCACAAATTCAATCCATTCGGATGAGAAATGTCTGCGCGAATGCGACCGACAAAAACATCATCACTGTCTGTCGCATGCGGAGTTTGCATCGGATAACCGCCGGGCACGTGTTCATCAATAACGCAAATACCGGGCGCATCGGCAAGCAACTCGCGTGCTTTGTCCGGGGAAAGGGGAGTGTGGGTTTCCAAATGCACCGCTTCGGCATGACCGTAAAACACCGGCACGCGCACCGCCGTGGGATTGACTAAAATGGAGTCATCGCCCAAAATCTTGCGCGTTTCCCAGACTATTTTCATCTCTTCGCCGGTGTAACCGTTTTCTTGAAAGGAATCAATGTGCGGAATGCAATTAAACGCCAATGGCGCGGGAAAAATTTCGCATTCGGGCTCGCGTCCGGAAAGACGGTCGGCGGTTTGCGTTGCCAACTCTTTTACCGCGCGCGCGCCGGCACCGCTCGCCGCTTGATAAGTCGCAATGTTAATGCGGGCGATTCCCGCCTCGTCATAAATCGGCTTTAAGGCGACCAACAACTGCATGGTGCAACAATTGGGATTGGCGATAATATTCCGGTTGCGATAGTTTGCAATTTCATCCGGATTGACTTCGGAGATAATCAAAGGAATGTCGTCATCACGGCGAAAGCGTGATGAATTATCAATGACAACACAACCGGCATCGGCGGCGCGAGGCGCATATTCGCCGCTGACATCACCGCCGGCGGAAAACAATGCAATTTGCGCTTGTGAAAAATCAAACTTCGCCAAATCACCGACCGGAATGTCTTCGCCGTGAAACTTAACTGTTTTGCCTTGTGAGCGTGAAGACGCCAGCGGATATAAACAGCGAACGGGAAAGTTTCTCTGTTCCAAGATGGAAATCATTTGTTCGCCCACCGCGCCGGTCGCACCGGCGACTGCAACATCAAAAGTAGGCGCGTTCATGACAAGTTGGCGACAACTTGCCGCCCCATT
Organism: Candidatus Persebacter sydneyensis; assembly: GCA_033865115.1. GTDB lineage: Bacteria > Pseudomonadota > Gammaproteobacteria > Tethybacterales > Persebacteraceae > Persebacter > Persebacter sydneyensis. The sequence continues at coordinate 1,026 of JAWONR010000020.1, forward strand.
TCCGCACAACCGACGGGAGATTCACCGTGTATCGCAATGTCGGCGGTGCGCGAGCCTTGTGCCAGTGTTTTTTGCACGGCGTTTGCAATATTATCGGCGGCGGACGGATTGTTAAGTGAATGACGCAACATCATCTCCACCGACAAAATCGCCGCCAACGGATTCGCCGCGTCTTTGCCCGCCAACTCCGGCGCGGAACCATGAACGGGTTCATACAACCCGCGTCCGTCTTCATCCAGTGATGCCGAAGGCAACATACCGATGGAACCGGTGAGCATCGCCGCCGCATCCGACAAAATATCGCCGAATAGATTGCCCGTGCATATCACATCAAATTGTCCGGGCGCGCGCATTAATTGCATCGCCGCATTGTCAACATACATGTGTGACAATTCAACATCGGGAAATTCTTCCGCGCCGATTTTGTCAACAACTTCCCGCCACAACATGCTGACTTCCAAAACATTCGCCTTGTCCACGGAACACAACCGGTTTTGCCGTAACTTGGCGGTGCGAAAAGCCGCTCGCGCAACACGGGCGATTTCATTTTCATCATACCGCATCGTGTTAAACGCCTCTCTCGCGCCGTCTTGAGTCGCGGAATAACCGCGCGGTTCGCCGAAATAAATGCCGCCGGTCAATTCACGGACGATTAAAATATCCAGTCCCTCAACCAATTTCTGTCTCAAAGAAGACGCATCGGACAAAGACGCATGACAAATCGCCGGGCGCAAGTTGGCAAAAACTCCCATGCCTTTTCGCAAATTCAACAAACCTTTTTCGGGTTTTTTGGCGGTTGGCAAATTGTCATATTGCGGAGAACCGACCGCGCCCAACAACACCGCATCGGCGGCTCGGGCGGCGGACAAAGTGTCATCGGGCAGGGGTTCGCCGCAATCATCCACCGCCGCACCGCCGACAAGTGCATGTTGAATGTCGAGTGACGGAATTTGTTTTTTGTCCGCCAAGGCGCGTAAAACCAACTCCGCCTGTGCCACGACTTCCGGACCAATGCCGTCTCCGGGCAATAATAGAATTTTCGCACTCATGAACCGTTGTCCAGCCACGGTTCAACACCGCGCCGCCATTCTTCATATTTAACAATCTTGTCGCGCGAGCGCAAAGTCAGCGCAATGTCATCCAAGCCGTTAATGAGTCGCGTTTTATCATCATCCGCTATCTCAAAAGAAAAAGTTTGTCCGTCGGCGGAGACGGTTTGAGCCGACAAATCCACATGTAACTGTGCTTTCTGACACAGTGCAAACAAAGAATCGGCGGCATCATGACTGATGCGCGCGGGCAACATTCCATTTTTAACGGCGTTGCCGTGAAAGATGTCGCCAAAACTCGGCGCAAAAACCGCACGAAAACCGTAATCTACCATCGCCCACACCGCATGTTCGCGCGATGAACCGCAACCGAAGTTGTCACGCGCCAATAAAATTTGTGCGTCTGCAAACTTCGGGTCATTAAGTATGAAGTCCGTATTGCGCGGACGTGCGGTGCAATCCATGCCCAATTCGCCATGGTCTAAATAGCGCCACTCGTCAAACAAATACGGCCCAAATCCGGTGCGTTTGATGGAACGCAAAAACTGTTTGGGAATAATTTGGTCGGTGTCCACATTGGCGCGGTCAAGCGGCGCCGCGGTGGCGGTTAATGTTGTAAAAGGTTTTATCATAACGCGGAATTATAGCATGCATCGCGCAATTAACATGACAAGTGGATGTTTTACCGCCAATTAGTCGTTGTCGTTGGTGCCGGCACCCGCGCCGATTTCCCGAGAACGGGCGGTCGCCGGCACCCATGAACGCGCGGCGAGTGAATACAAACGCCGCCACTCATCATCGGCGACTTCGCATGTCTCGGCGGGAGGTGAAAACTCGGACGGTTTCGCCGTCTCAACAACGGATATTTCACCGCTTGCGGCATGAATGTCGCCGCTTGCCGCAAAGTTGTCGCCGTCCGTAATGATTTCCGCGTCCGTCCATTGTATTTTTACGCATTTCTCCGCGGCAATACGGGCGGCAAAAGGCAGAATGATTAAAGGATGAGATGTGTTTGCAAAAGTCCATTCCGTTCGTATTTTTCGCATGTCGGAAATATATGTCCCCGCGGCGACCGGACACAACAACGCGCCGGCGATTCGTGGAGCGAGTTCGCCGGCTTTGTTTTCTTCGGCAAAAGACAGTGTTTGGCGGCGCAAGAATATGTCGGAAAAAGACGGTGACAATCCGCGCGCTATTAACCAGCGGGCGGCGATTCCTGCTTCTTCGGCGAGTCCCCAATCCATGCCGCCGCCGTGAGCCGCCGCGGTGATAAGCAGTTCAAATTCACCCGGTGAACATCTCATGAATTTACGATGGAATATTCCACGCCCAATTGTCGGCGGGCATGTTGTGTAATTCGCAAGGATAGGGCGCATGTTGAAACATATTAATCCGCAACCAGCGGTCGGAACGCGGGTCAAAATCATTCGCGCCAAAAAACGCCAACTTACAACGCAACAAATCCGCCGGCGCAGTGTCGGAAGCGACAAGATTGGCATGAATTTCGGAATAGGGAAAATGCGCGGCGATTTGTACGCGGCGAGCGATGCGGCGGTGTTTGGGATGACGCGACAAAAACACCGCCAACGGCGTGTCGTCTTTCGCCGCCGCCAGTGCGTTCATGAATATTTGCGCGTCTCGCATCATTGTCATCGGTAATTCACGTCTGGCACCGGGTTCGGTTTTTCGTTCGCCCAAACGAGGTTCACGTTTTTCGCGCGACACATACCAAAACCGCGCGTTTTGTTCCGGCATGGAAAAATCCGTCTCCATCGCCCATTGATAATGTTCCATCATGTATTCACGCATTTCGCCGGTTGTCATGTCGCCGCGCAAAAAGAATGTTTCATCACACGCCATGTGTTTGGACAATTCATCAATTGTTTCGCCGTGCGGTTCCAACAACAACGACACCAATAATTCACGTCCGCCAACGGACATACGCCGCGCGCCTTCTTCATAAACCGTATTCCATGGATTGGAACGGCGGAAATATTTCTTGTCGCACAGGCGAATGATGTTTTGCGCGTCTTCTTTTTTAATGCCGTTTTGATTAACCGCCGATTGCGCGGCGGCGGTGAATGTATTCATGGTTTGTGAATCTGCGGAGGGCAGGGCGCGTACGCGCGCCAAGGCGGTTTCACGCGCCAATATCCAGTGATGCAAAAGAATGGGATGATTGATTAAAAACGGCGCCATGCCGAGTCCGGTGGAATTGCCGATTCCCAACGCCCGGCGAATGTTGGGAAGCAAAGACACCGCCTGTGATGAACGCGCCGCCGCCAGATGTTCGACAAGGTCGGCGGGAAAAGCGCGAAACATAAAAACCGCCAACATTTCCGCCGCAAACGGCGCGATGAATTCGGGACGGCGAGAGATGCGCGCATGGTCGGCAATGCCAAACTTGCCGTTGCCATAAACGGCGGTGGTGCGCATTAAATAACCCGCCGCACAATCCGCCGCGGATGGTTGACGTCCATCGGCGAGGGCATTAATCACCGCGTCAAAAGTCCGCACACTGCGATTGGCGCGTGATAAAACAATTTGCCGCGGACTGTTGCGTCCCGCTTCTTGTAATGGAACTTGTTTTTTCATCGCCGCGAGGTCTTCCGCCGTTGGAGCGCCGTCAAACAATGTAAACGCCGCATCCCATGCCGAAGCAATGACTCGGTCGGAACGTAAGTTTGCCGGCAAGTCACGCGCAAAAACCGCCAAAGAATAAACTTTGTCTTTGTGTTCGGCGCGATATACGGCAACGCCTTCGCCTTTTTCGTTGATTTCCCACAATGCGCGTGAAAATTGCCATTGTTCTTTTTTTATGCGCCGCAACAAAACGCGCATAAAACTCAACCGTGTTTGACAAGACGCGCCCATGACCGGCGGACGCATGACTTCCGACGGGGGACGCGGTGCGATAGTCATGACGCCGGCAAAAAAGCGGAGCGAAAAAATCGCAGCCAGTTTTCGCCCAATATGCCGTCGGTTTCGTCTTCGCTAAAACCGGTCTCTCGCAAACCCGTTGCCAGGTTATTAAAGTCCTCGGATGATTCAAACCACTTCGGCTGATTTGGAAAGTCGCCGGCCGGTTCCGGATTTTTTTGCCATTTGCCGGCGCGCATCCATTGTAAAACCTGCGCCGGTTGTCCGCGGCACAAATCGGAACCGATGCCGATATTGTCGGCGCCGATAATTGTCGCGGTTTGCGCCGTCATTTCACAAAAACTTTTGAGTGAGCATTCACCGCCGTCTTTTAAATGACGCGGATACAAACTCAATCCCAACATGCCGCCGTTGTCCGCCAACGCACGCAATGCATCATCGGAAACGCCGCGCGGCGAAGGATGCCAGGATGACGGCGTGGCATGGGTTATCGCCACCGGTCGCCGAGACAAAGACGCTCCTTGTATGGCGGACTTTTCGCCCGCATGCGACAGGTCAATCACCATGCCAACGCGATTCATTTCCGCGATGACTTCGCGTCCCATGCGGGTGACGCCGCCGTCTGATTCTTCGGTGTAACCGCATGCCAACAATGACTGTTCATTGTAAGTCAGCTGCATAAACCGCGCGCCCATTTGCGCGCATCTTTCAATCATGCGAATGTCGCCTTCCAGCGGTGAACAGTTTTGGAAACCGAAAAAAATCGCGGTGCGTCCGCTGTTTTGCGCTTCAATGACATCTTCGGCGCAGCGTCCGGGCATGATTAAATCTTCATGTTCCGCGAACATGTCATTCCAACGGGCGATGTTTTGCTCGGTTTCGCGGAAGTTTTCGTGATAACAGACGGTCGCATGTACGGCGTGAAGCCCGCCTTTTTGCATTTCCAAAAACCGTTCCCGATTCCAGTTGCAATATTGCAGGGCGTCTATGCGCGCTTTCATTTTGCCTCGCCCGCAAAAATATACGCGGTTTTGACGGCGGTATAAAACTCCGCGGCGATGCGTCCCTGTTCACGCGCGCCGAAAGAGGAGTTTTTACGTCCGCCAAAGGGGACATGATAATCAGTGCCGGCGGTCGGCAAATTCACCATCACGCAGCCGGTTTTAATATTACGGCGAAAATGCGAGGCGCGCGCCAGTGAACCGGTCATAATGCCGGCGACCAGTCCAAATTCAGTGTCGCCGGCGAGCTCCAACGCATGAGCGTAGGAATCCGCCGGGATAAGACACGCCATCGGCGCAAACATTTCTTCGCGATTAATGCGCATGTTGTTGTCGCCGGCGAGCAACACGGGCGACATGTAATAACCTTCGGGCGACAACGACAATGCGCCGCCGTCACACAACACTTCGGCGTTTTCCTCCCGCGCCAGTTGCAAATAACGCAAATTACTTTGCAATTGCGCTTCACTGACAACCGGACCGAGTTGTGTTTTTTCATCCAGGGCGTGTCCGACTTTTAACGCCTTGGTTGCGGCGGCGGTTTTTTCGGCGAATTCATCATACACCTTGCGATGAACGATAATGCGCGAAGATGCCGTGCATTTTTGTCCGGTGCCGCCAAAAGCGCCCGCTGTTGCATGTCTCACCGCCAAATCCATGTCGGCGTCATCCATGACAACCAGCGCGTTTTTAGAACCCATTTCCATTTGCAGTTTCAACAAATTTGTCGCGGCGGCGGCGGCGATTTTTCTTCCCGTTGCCAAAGAGCCGGTAAACGACACTGCATCCAAGTCGGCATGACGCACCATGCTTTCACCGATGTCGCCTTGTCCCATGATTAAATTGAAAACACCGGCGGGGACGTCTTTTTGTTTGGCGAAAATTTCGGCAAACACACATGAGACGGCGGGAGTGAGTGATGAGGGTTTCCACAAAACGGCGTTGCCAAAGGCGAGGGCGGGTGCGATTTTCCAACATGCGGCGGCGAGTGGAAAGTTCCACGGTGAGATCACGCCGACAACGCCCAGAGGTTCGCGCCGCACATCTATTTCAATGTCGGGTCGCACCGAATCGGCGTTTTCGCCGATTTGTCGCATGACTTCGGCGGCGTAATAATCAAAAAATTGTCCGGCGCGATAAGTTTCACCGACGCCTTCGGCGCGCGGTTTCCCTTCTTCGCGGGACAGAAGTTCGCCGATTTCACCGGAGCGCGCCATCAGTTCGGCGCCGATACTTGCCAACACTGCTCGCCGTTTTTCCAGTCCGGCTTTTGCCCATGTTTTTTGCGCGGTTTTTGCCGCGTCAATGGCTTTTTCCAGTTGTGCCGCATCCGCCCGCACAAAGCGCCCGACAATGTCGGAGGTATCTGACGGATTAATGTTTTCAATCGTGTCAGAAGAGTCCGTCCACTCTCCGCCGATGTAGTTTCGTGTTTCCATTTTGATATTATAAATCGTATTTGCCCCGTGAGTGTTTATTTGACTTGTCTCAGCGGGAAAAAGCCGAATTGTCGTGTTTTTGCCCTAATTTCCCCGGTTTTTGGGTAAATAATGCGGCAATTGGCAAAACATGGTATAATCCGCCAGTGTTTCGCAATAAATTATTGCGAGAGAATAGCGGGGGAAACAATGAAAACTATAAAAATTGCCGTCAGTGGAGCCGGTGGGCAAATCGGCTATGCTTTACTATTTCGCATTGCCGGCGGGCATTTGTTTGGCGACAAACCGATATCGCTGAGTTTGTTGGAAATACCACCCGGATTGCCGGCACTGGACGGCGTGGAAATGGAACTCGCTGACTGTGCTTTTCCCGCTTTGGTTGAAGTGTCGAAATCCGCCGACCCTGAAGAAGCGTTTGGTGATGCCGATTGTATTTTTTTGGTCGGGGCAAGACCTCGCGGACCGGGTATGGAGCGCAATGACTTGTTGGCGGCAAACGCCGAGATTTTTTCCTCACAAGGAAAAGCCATTAACGCCGCCGCCTCGCGCACGGCAAAAATCTTAGTTGTGGGAAATCCTGCAAACACCAACTGTCTCATCGCCCGTCATAACGCGCCCGATTTGCCGTCTTCGTCTTTTACCGCGATGACGCGCCTGGACCACAACCGCGCCGCGGCAATGTTGGCCGGGCAAACCGGCACGCTGGTGTCGACAGTGAACAGAATGATTATTTGGGGTAATCATTCTTCCACACAATATCCGGATATTCATCATGCCACGGTCAGCGGCAAGCCGGCGTTGTCGTTGGTGGATGAAAAATGGTATCGCGAAACCATGATAGCCGCCGTGCAAAAACGCGGGGCGGCAATTATTAAAGCGCGCGGCGCATCCAGTGCGGCATCGGCGGCATCGGCGGCGATAGACCACATGCGTGACTGGCATGCCGGACATGACGACCTTTTGAGCATGGGCATTGTCAGCGGCGGAGAATACGACATGGAATCGGGACTGGTCTATTCCTATCCAATGCGTTGTCATGGCGGCTCGGCAAAAGTGGAAACCGGTTTGTCAATTAATGAGTTCAGCGCCGAAAAAATGCGAGCGACCGAAACCGAATTGCGCGAAGAACGAGACGCCGTCCGTCATTTGCTGCCGTGAGCGAATCCGGGACAAAAGACAAATCTCTGGCGGAACAGGCGCTGGATTATCACGCCGCCAAACCGGCGGGAAAAATCGGGATGGAATTGACAAAACCCGCGGCAACCGCACATGATTTGTCGCTGGCGTATTCTCCGGGTGTTGCCTCGCCATGTTTGGAAATTGAAAAAGATCCAAAAGCGGTTTATGACTATACCAACAAGGGTAATTTAGTGGCCGTTATCAGCAACGGCACGGCGGTTTTGGGACTGGGCGACATCGGTCCGCAGGCGAGCAAGCCGGTCATGGAAGGCAAGGCGATGTTGTTTAAGCGGTTTGCCGGCGTTGACGCCTTTGACATTGAAGTTAATTCCCCGTCGCCGGAGGTGTTTATTGAAACCGTCGCCAATATTTCGCCGACTTTTGGCGCGATAAATTTGGAGGACATTCGCGCGCCGGAATGCTTTTTTATAGAACACCGTTTGCGCCGCCGTCTTGACATTCCGGTCATGCACGACGACCAACACGGCACGGCGGTGGTGACTGTTGCGGCGTTGCACAACGCGCTGGCGTTACAGGACAAAAAACCCGAAAACATTCGCTTGTTGGTTTTGGGCGCGGGCGCCGCGGCGATAGCCATCACGCGGTTGGCGATGAATTACTTCGGACTGAAAAAGCGGCAGATTCTCATGTTTGATTCCCATGGTCCGCTCAGCAGTGACCGCGCTCCAACATTGGAGGCGTATAAGATGAGTTTTGTCCGCGACACCCGGGTTAAAACTGTGGAGGCGGCGTTGCGCATGTCGGATGTTGTCATTGGCGTTGCCCGCGGCGGTTTGATAAAACCGCACATGGTTAAGAAGATGCGCGAAAAGCCGATTATTTTGGCGATGTCCAATCCTGTGCCGGAGATAATGCCGTACGATGCTCGCGAAGTTCGAGACGACCTCATCATTGCGACGGGGCGTTCTGACTTTCCGAATCAAGTTAACAACTCCATTTGTTTTCCTTATTTGTTTCGTGCGGCGTTGGATTCACGCGCGTCAAGATTTTCGGTGCCGATGTTTGTATCGGCGGTTCGCGCGATTGCCGATTTGGCTCGCGAGCCGATACCTTCGGATGTCCGCGCGGCGGCGGGAATCGACAACAATGTGGAGTTTGGACGTGATTATATTCTGCCGAAGCAGTTGGACCCTCGTTTGCGCGAGCGAGTGGTGCCGGCGGTTATTTCGGCGGTTCATGAGCATTCGGCGGTTCCCACCGATTCTTTTGAAGCGGCGTCATGAGTTTGCCCGCTCGTCCGAAGTATCTTAATTTACTTGCGATTCGCCTGCCGATGCCGGGGGTGTTGTCGATTCTTCACCGGGTGAGCGGAGCGATGTTAATCATCGCGTTGCCGTTTGCGTTGGGAATATTACAATGGAGCATGGGTTCCAAAGAGGAGTATGAAGAAGTTGTCGAATGTTTGTCTCATCCGTTTGTCAAGTTGTGTGTTTGGGGGGTGGCGTGGGCGTTGTTTCATCACATATCCGCCGGCGTTCGGTTTTTATTGTTGGATTTTCACATCGGAGCGTCATTATCGGCGGCGCGTTTTTCGGCGGCGCTGGCTTTTGGGGCGAGCATTGTCATGACTGTCGCTTTTGGGGCATGGCTATGGTAAAAAAACCGCCGGTGGGGGCTCATTACGGTTTGCGTGACTGGCTTGCACAGCGTCTTACGGCGGCGGCGTTGGTGGTGTCGTTTGTCGTCTTTACGGTTGCGTTGTTGGCGTGTCAGCCGTCCGATTATGAATCATGGATGGCGTTTACCGATTCGGTTTGGGTGCGGGTGTCGTTGTTTTCAACGGTGTTGGCGTTGGCGTGGCATGCCTACATCGGCGCGCGTGATATTTTTATGGATTACATTAAACACGACATGTTTCGGCTGGTGAAAATCTCCGGAGCATTCGCATATTTGTTCATGTGTGTCGCGTGGGCGGCGCATATTTTGTTGTGAGTTTATGACCGGCATACAAAAGATATTACAGTCCGCGCCCGGCGAGTGTTTGCAGGGTTGCGCGGGTGCGCTTGTGGCGGTTTTGGTGTTTAACATTGTCGCCGCGGTTGTATCGGCGTTTTTGTGGTTGATAGCGGCGGCGGCTTTTTGCGCGGCGGTTGTATCCTGGGCGTCGGCGTTTTGGACAAAAGAAGACGAAGTATTGTCGGCGGACGGTGAATGGGAACAGGGCGATGACAAACCGAAGGAGGAGGAGGAGTTGAAATGACTTCCATGACACGGCGCAAGTTTGACGCATTGGTTATCGGCGGCGGCGGCGCGGGATTGCGCGCGGCGGTGGAACTTGCGCAAGGCGGATTACGCACGGCGGTGGTTTCCAAATTGTTTCCGACTCGTTCACACACTGTTGCGGCACAGGGCGGCATTAGTGCGGCGTTGGGAAATGTCACGCCGGACAATTGGCACTGGCACATGTATGACACGGTAAAAGGTTCGGATTATTTGGGAGACCAGGATGCGATTGAATATATGTGTCGTCATGCGGCGGATGCGGTTTATGAGTTGGAACACATGGGCATGCCGTTTTCGCGTTTGGACGACGGGCGGATATATCAGCGTCCGTTCGGCGGCATGTCACAAAACTACGGCGGAGCTCAGGCGTCGCGGACATGTGCCGCCGCCGACCGCACCGGACATGCCATGTTGCACACTTTGTATCAACAAAGCTTAAAGGCGGGAGCTCATTTCTTTAATGAATATTTCGCGGTGGATTTGGTTTTTGACAAAGACGGACGAGTTGGCGGTTGTGTGGCGGTGGAGATAGAAAGCGGCGAAGCGGTGTTGTTTGCGGCGGATGCGACGGTGTTGGCGACCGGAGGCGGAGGGAGGATTTATCGGCACACGACAAACGCTTTTTCGAACACCGGAGACGGATTGGGAATGGCGTTACGGGCGGGATTGCCGTTGCAAGACATGGAGTTTTGGCAGTTTCATCCGACCGGAGTTGCCGGTGCGGGAGTGTTAATTACCGAAGGTTCACGCGGCGAGGGCGGTTATTTGTTAAACGGGGACGGCGAGCGTTTTATGGAAAGATACGCACCCAATGCAAAAGATTTGGCGGGACGCGATGTTGTCGCGCGCGCGATGGCGTTGGAGATATTGGAAGGACGCGGTTGCGGACCGGACAAAGATTATGTGGAGTTGAAACTCGACCATTTGGGCGAAGACATCATTTCGGAGCGGTTGCCTTCCATCCGCGAGATTGCGATTAAGTTTGCGAATGTAGACCCGGTGGAAACACCGATTCCGGTTGTGCCGACCGTGCATTATATGATGGGCGGCATTCCGACAACGCGTTTTGGAGAAGCGATAACGTATAAAAACGGCGCGGATGAGATTATCGGCGGATTGTATGCGGTGGGAGAATGCGCGAGTGTTTCGGTTCATGGTTCCAACCGGTTGGGAAGTAATTCACTTTTGGATTTGGTGGTGTTTGGTCGCGCCGCGGGCAAACACATATTGGCAAATCGTGAAACAGTCGGCGAAATTGCCGAAGATGCCTCGGACATGGCATTGGCGCGCATTGCTCGCTGGGATAAGAAAGAGGGCGGACGTCCGGACGCCGTGCGCGATGAAATGCGCGATACTTTACAAAGTTATTTCGGGGTTTTTCGCACGGAAGAAAACATGCAAAAAGGATTGAAGAAGTTTGCGACAATTGAGGAGCAATTGTTAGACTCGGTGATTAACGACCATGGCAAAATATACAACACCGCGCGCATTGAGGCGATGGAGTTGGAAAACTTGATGTTGGTGGCGGCGGCGACTGTATATTCGGCGGTGGCGCGAAAAGAATCACGCGGCGCACACGCCCGAGATGACTATAAAGAACGCGATGACGCGAATTGGATTCGCCATACGCTGTATTTTTCAGACGGCAACAAGTTGGATTATCGTCCGGTGCAGGACAAACCGCTGACAGTGGAGACTTTTCCGCCGAAGAAGAGGACTTATTGATTATGACTACAATTACGGATTTTACATGTTTTTTTAATGATAAAGAATTGCTCTCGGATGCGCAGGGAAACAATGCGGCGTTTGCCTGCCCCGAATGTGGACACCCTATCTTGTTAGTTGCAGGGCCTGTGAATACACGTGGGATTAAAGCGTCGTCAAAACCGTCTGCATGCCAAAATTGTAATAAAGAATATTGGGCGGAGATTGATAAAGTCGCCGAAAAAATTTATATCACATATGCGAATTAATATTACAAAATCAATATGAATTCGCGTTGAGCTTCGGACTGTGTTCTTTTTCAGCATAATAAAGGAGATAAAATGAGCGAAGGTTTTCGGGTTGCATTGTTAATTGACACGGATAACATATCAGACGCATACGCCGATGAGTTATTTAAGGGTGCTGCCACTTATGGCAATATTATCGTCCGAAAAGGATACGGCGTATTTCAAACAACCGGCGGGATT
>JAWONR010000021.1:0-12815 GCA_033865115.1 Candidatus Persebacter sydneyensis
ACGGTTTTGACATTGACATAACGCGCGAAATCAGTTTACAATAGGCGGCATGTTTACCCCGCTTTCTTTACAATGTTGAACGGCGTGTTTAATCACTCAGCGCACGGATGAGCGCATCCGGTTGCGCGATTGACATTCGCGACATTTACAAACGCTACGGCGATGCGGCGGCGCTTGACGGCGTTTCATTGTCCATCGCCGACAATGAATTTTTTACCCTGCTCGGTCCCTCCGGTTGCGGCAAAACCACTTTGTTGCGGATTATCGCCGGATTTGAAACGGCGACATCGGGGACAATATCACTGTTCGGAGAAGAGATTGAAAATCTGCCGCCGCACAAACGCCCGGTCAACACCGTCTTTCAAAACTACGCGCTTTTTCCGCACATGAGCGTGTTGGACAATGTCATGTTTGGATTGCGCATGTTAAAGACGCCTCCCGACCGGGCAAAACGGCGCGCCGATGACATACTGGCGTTGGTGCGGTTGTCGGAATTCGCCTCCCGCCGTCCGGCTCAACTGTCGGGCGGACAACAACAACGAGTCGCCTTGGCGCGCGCATTGGCGCCGGAACCCAAGGTGTTGTTGTTGGATGAATCATTGTCGGCGTTGGATTTGAAATTACGACAGGCGATGAGGCTGGAACTTAAACAAATTCAGCGAGAAACCGGCATCACCTTCGTTTTTGTCACGCATGACCAGGACGAAGCGCTGACCATGTCCGACCGCATCGGCGTGATGTCGCAGGGGCGGCTGCAACAAGTCGGAAACGCGCGTGACATTTACGACTCGCCCAACAACCGCTATGTCGCCGAGTTTATCGGCGAAGTTAATTTGCTCGCCGGCAAAGTTGAGAAAACATCGGACGGCGCGTTTTTCATCCTATCCGGCGGACAGCGGGTGGCGGTTGACGCCGCTCATGCCGACGGCAAAACTTTAATCGCCGTCCGTCCGGAAAAAGCGCGCATGACGGAGCCGGGCGGAGGAGGATTGCGCTCCGTCATTGAGCGCGTTGTCTATGCGGGAGCGTTTACCGATGTTTATGCACGACTTGACGGCGGCGCGTCTTTTGTCGCGCGGGTGCAAAACGACGACACTCGAAGTCGCTGGAATTCCGGCGACAATGCGGAAATTGTCATTGACAAAAGCGCGGCGCGCTTGTTGGAAGAATGACCGCCGGCATTTATCGGCAGTATCGCGGGCGTTTGTTGTTGCCGTCTTGGACGACTTTGGTTGTTTTGATGGTGTTGCCCGCCCTTTTGATGTTTGTCTATTCCTTTCTCACCAAGGAGTTTCGCGGCGGTGTTATATGGGAATTCACCTTCGCCGCCTACGACCAATTTTTTCTGAGCCGCGGATTGTTCGGAGACGAACCGCCGAGCATGGAGTGGACGTATATTACGATATTTGCGCGTTCCATCGCGCAGGCGGCGGCGGCGACATTGTTGTGTTTTATCGTGGGTTTCCCGACCGCCTACTTCATCGCCACGCGCGACTCCCGTCAAAAGGCGTTGTGGTTGTTTTTAATCACCATTCCCTACTGGGTTAATTTGCTCATCCGCACGGTGTCTCTTAAATTTTTAATCCGCGACAACGGACCTCTAAACACGGCGTTGTTGTCACTCGGCATTGTGGATTCACCGTTGCATTTAATTAACACCAATTTTGCGGTGCAGTTGGGTTTGTTTTACTCCTATCTGCCGTTTATGGTGTTGCCGATTTACGCGGCGGCGGAGCGTTATAACTTTGCATTGTCGGAGGCGGCGGCGGATCTTTACGCTCCGCGCGTCATGATTTTATGGCGTGTGTTGTTGCCCGGCGTGATGCCGGGAGTTGTTGCCGGTGCGATTTTGGTTTTTGTTCCGAGTTTGGGTGCGTTTCTGGCGCCTGATTTGTTGGGTGGCGCAAAAAATTTCATGATTGGTTCTTTAATTGAGGAGCAATTCAAAGGCAACGCCGGCAATTGGCCGTTTGGCGCCGCCGCCGCCATGATTCTGCTTTCCATGGTGTTGTTGGCGTTGTTGGGTTACGCGCGCGCGCAGGCGAAGACATGAACGGCATTCATCGTTATCCCGGATTTTCCACCGTTGCCGCGTTGTGTTTGTTGTTGTTATACGCGCCGCTTATCATTGTCGCCGTATATTCTTTTAATGACTCCCCGTCCATTGTCCGCTGGGAGGGAGTCAGTATGCGCTGGTATTGGGATTTGTTTGTCGGTGAAGAGTCGGAAAAGTTTCAACAAGCGGCGTTTAACTCCCTGACCATCGCATTGGCGGCGGCGACTGTGGCGACCATCATTGCCACGGCGGCGGCGGCGGGAATGGTGCGGGGAGGCTCGTTTCGCGGCAAAACAATGACTTTTTGTCTGATTAATCTTCCGATTATGGTGCCGGAAATCGTCACCGGCGTCGCCACTTTGATTTTTTTCAGCGTCATCGGTTTTACCCGCGGTTATTGGACAATTCTTATCGCACACATCGCCTTTTGCATTCCTTTCGCCTATTTGCCGATAGCCGCGCGGTTACAAGGCATTCCGTCGGATTATGAACAGGCGGCGACGGATTTGTACGCCGATGCCGCCGGCGCTTTTCGCCATGTCCTCATGCCGCTTTTGATGCCGGGCATTGCTTCGGGTTTTTTGTTGGCGTTTATTATTTCGCTGGATGACTTTATTATCACCAACTTTGTCAAAGGCGCGGGAGTTGAAACACTTCCAACCGCCATTTTCGGCGCGATAAAACAGGGAATTAAACCGAACATCATGGCAATTTCCACTCTGTTGTTATTATTTTCGGCGCTGGTTGTGGCGCTTTCCCACATTATTGGTCGTACGCCGCAAAAGACGGACGGCGTCAATTAAAAAGGAGGACTTCTCATGTTAACCATTTATTCCGACAAACATCGTTTACGTAATTCACAAACGGAATTATGCGGCGGCGTATTGGTGCCGCCTTTTGAATGTCCGAAACGCATGGATTATATTTTGACGCGCCTGCGCGAAAAAGACTTTAATGACATTCATCCGCCCCGTGAATTCGGTCTCGCGCCGGTGCAACGTATTCACGACTCTGATTATTTGGATTTTTTGGCAAACTGTTGGCGCGAATGGCAGGATGCCGGATTTGCCGGTGAAGTTATTGCTTCCAACTGGCCGGCGCGCCGAATGCGTCAAAAGCCGCCGACTCATATTGACGGCAAAGTCGGATATTACGCCTTGGCGGCGGAAACCGCCATTGACGCCGGTGCTTGGGAGGCGGCATGCGCTTCCGCCGATGTGGCACTGACGGCAGCCGCCGAAGTAACGGGCGGACAATCCGCCGCGTTTGCCATGTGTCGTCCGCCCGGTCATCATGCCGCCGTTGACATGTATGGCGGTTATTGTTTTATCAACAATGCGGCGGTGGCGGCTCAATATTGTTTGGACAACGGCGCAAAACGAGTCGCAGTGTTGGATGTTGATTTTCATCATGGCAACGGCACTCAGGATATTTTTTACCGCCGCGGCGATGTCTTGTTCATCTCGTTGCATGGACGTCCCGAAGATGCGTTTCCGTTTTTTCTCGGTTATGAAGATGAAATTGGTGAAGGCGAAGGTGAGGGATTTAACGCCAACTATCCGATGCCGCCGGGCACTCCGTTTTCCGTTTGGGGCGAGGCGTTACAATCGGCATTGCAGCGAATCGCCAAACATGCACCCGATGTTCTGGTCGTATCTTTTGGCGCGGACACTTTTAAGGAAGACCCAATTTCATTCTTTAAACTGGAAAGCGATGATTTTTATACGATGGGCGAGCGAATTGCGGAGTTAAAAGCGCCGACAATATTTGTCATGGAAGGCGGTTACGCCGTGGAAGCACTGGGCGTCAACACCGTGAATCTGCTGTCGGGCTTTGCAGGACGGCGATGACGGCGGCGGGCGGCGAAATTTTTGGCTTATTTGTGCATATTAAAAAATTAGGCGCGAATTAATCACAAGTTGGCTATAATGGGGACAAATGCGAAATTTCGCAGAAAGGAGACGGACATGAAACATCGTAAACTTTTGGCTTTGGCACTGGCGCTTTCACTTGCCGCGGGCAACACCGCTTCGGCGGCGGGCAAACTGTCCATTTACAACTGGTTTGAGTACATGCCGAAAACATTGCTTGAAAAATTCACCGCCGAAACGGGAATTGAAGTGACAACGGACACTTATGATTCCAACGAGGCGATGTTGGCGGCGTTGAAAGCCGGCGCGATCGGCGATTACGATGTCGCCGTGCCCGGTGATTACATGGTCAAAATCCTGCGGGAAGAAGGACTGCTTGACCGCTATCGCCCGGAAGAATTAAAAAACTTCGGCAACATACCGCCGCAATGGCTCAATGTTGATTTCGACCCCGGTCGCGGACATTCGGTGCCTTATCAATGGGGTTCCACCAGTTTTGCCGTAGACCGCGCCGTTTATAAGGGCGATATCCGAACAACCGACATTTTGTTTTCGCCGCCGGCGGAGTTGTCCGGCAAAATCAACATGCTGGATTCACAAGGCGAAGTGTTGGCGATGGCGTCTCTTCACATGGACATTGAACAGTGCAGCCAAGACCAGGATAAATTGAAGGCGATGGATGCGATGTTGCAAGGCGCCAAAAAACACTGGGCGTCTTTCGGCTCCGATATCGCGAAAGATGTGCTGGTTTCCGGTGACGCCGCCGCCGGCATGATATACAACGGCTTTTCGGCGAAAGCGCGCTCTGAAAAATCCACCATAGAATATTCCTATCCGCGGGAGGGATTTATTTTGTGGATGGACAACATCGTGCTTCTCAAAGACGCGCCCAACCGCGACAGTGCCATTAAATTCATGGACTTTATGCTGGAGCCGGAAAACGCGGCGGAACTGACCAACTTTGCGCGCTACACCGCGGGTGTGAAAGGCGTTGAAGCTCATTTGGATGATGAACTTCGCACCTCCCCCGAATCCAATCCGCCGGCGGACGCGCCAGAGGGGACTTTCATTGAAGTCTGTGATGAAAAAACCCAGTTGTTGTACGACAAAATCTGGCAAAACCTGAAAAAGTAGGCGCGGCGCCTGTCGCATCACCGGATTGGCGATGCGGCGGGTTTTGAATGTTAAACAACGTCCGCGCAATATGCGCCGGCGTTTCACACGGAGGGCGAAAGTGCCATGATACGCACGGGACAGGAATACCGAGATTCAATCCGGGACGAACGCGAAATACACATTAACGGCGAGCGGGTGAAAGACGTCACTACACACCCGATGTTTAAGCCGCTGGTGGATATTCGGGCTCGCATTTATGACATGCAACACGACGCCGCCACCAAACCGGTGATGACCGTGGAACAAGACGGCGAAGAATACGCGGTCGGTAATATTTTGCCGAAAACACGGGAAGACTGGCAAAAGAAACGAAACGCCGTGGATGCGGTGTTGGAGGACATCGGCGGCATTGTCACCCGGGTCGGCGATGAAACAGTCGGCGAAATGTGGTCGTTGTATGACGGACAGGAAGTGCTAAACCGTGTTGATTCACAATTCTCCGAAAACATTAAGCGACATATTGACGGCGTATTAAAAAACGACCCCTTTCATGTGTCGGCAAACACCGACCCCAAGGGCGACCGCTCCAAACCGCCGCAGGAGCAGGACCCCGACATGCTTTTGCATGTCGTGAAAGAAACGGACGCCGGACTGGTGGTGCGCGGGGCAAAATACGAAACCGCCGCCGCCTACTCCAATCAAGCGTTTACCAAACCCACCATCGCCAACTGGGGAGACGCCAAACTGAGCGATTATGCCGTCGGTTTTGTCTGTGATTTGTCTTCTCCTAATTTGAAGTTCATCTGTCGTTCCGGTTTTGCCGGCGCTGATGAACGCGAAAATCCCCTCTCCGCCAAATTTGACGAAGTGGATTCGCTGGTGATCTTTGACAATGTGCTGGTGCCGTGGGAGAATGTTTTGTTTTACCGCCACACCGCCGCCGCAACTTATATCCGCGCGACTTTGCACCGCTATTCGGCTTTTGCCTTTGTCCAACGCACTCTAAAACAAGCCGACATGATGATAGGCGCGGCGTTGTTTAATGTCCGGCAAACCGGATTGGACAAACAACAGGCGGTGCAGGAGAAATTGGCGCGACTCGCCGTCTGGCGTGAAACCATTAACGCGCACTTAACCGCCGCCATAACACTGGCGGAGACTTCGCCGGGCGGGTTGTTAATGCCCAATCAATCACTTTTATACTGCGGACGAGTTGCGGCCATCGCCCCCCTGCCCGAAATGATGCACATCGCGCGTGAATTATGCGGGGGACAAATTTGCGTGACACCGGACGCCGCCGCTTTTGACGCGCCGGACACCAAGGCATGGATGGACAAATATTACGGCATTAATGACAACTGGCGCGCCGAAGACCGGCGCAAACTGTTGGCGTTTGCGCGTGATTTGTTAAATTCCGGCTATGCCGGCCACAAACTCACCTTTCAATTGTTCGCGCAATCACCGCCGTTCGCACATTTGGCGGCGGTGTATCGCAACTTTAACTGGACATCACCGCTGCGTTTTGTTAAAAAAGCCGCCGGACTGTCGGACAATGTTTGCCGAGAGACGGAAAAGTAATGACCTCCGCCGACAAATCGCAAACATTGCGTGAGAAGTTTTTGGACGGCATGGGACGGGCGGCAACGACGGTCAATGTCATCACCACCGACGGTCCCGCCGGCAGAGCGGGCGTTACCGTCTCCGCCATGACATCGGTTTCGGCGGACGGCGACAAACCGACTTTGTTGGTGTGCATTCATCATTTGTCATCGGCGGCGCCGGTGATTATTGAAAACGGCTGTTTTTGCGCCAATCTTCTTAAAGACAATCAATCACACATCTCCGACATATTCGCCGGACGCGCCGACACCAAAGACGGCGACAAATTTTCATGTTGTTCATGGCGCGCCATGTCCAGCGGCGCGCCGCGGACTGAAGAACCGCTGGCGGCGTTTGACTGTCGGATTCAAAACCGGGAAAGAGTCGGCACTCATCATGTTCTTATCGGCGAAGTCGGTGAGATTTTCACTTCCGCCGGCAATCCGTTAATTTACGCCGGTCGCGCTTACGGCGCGCCGACAAAGATTCATCCGCGGGAGCACGCACCCCGCGGCGCGTTTCGGCGAATATTGTCGGGTATAATCCGTTAGCGGAGCCGCCCCGATGACGCATAAACGCATCAGAAAATTTAACACCCGGGACACTTATCCCGAGCAAAACTTGGACAATGACTTGTGCCAGGCAGTCGTTGCTCGCGGCGCGTTGGTGTTTTTGCGCGGACAATGTCCGCAAAGTTTGGAAGACGGTGAAAGTATTAACTCATCCGACCCCGCCGAACAAACCCGCCAAGCCATGAAAAACATTTGCCAACTGGTGGAAGAAGCCGGCGGTAAAACGGAGCACATTGTTAAAATTGTCGTTTATCTCACCGACATTCGCCACCGCGAAGCGGTTTATCGCGTCATCGGTGAATACTTAAAAGGCGTTTATCCGGTGTCCACCGGACTCGTAGTGCAGGCGTTGGCTCGCCCGGAATGGTTGGTGGAAATTGACGCGACAGCGGTTATTCCCGACGAAGATTCAACATCATGACTTTTTCCATTGTCGCCCGTTGTGCGGAAACCGGCATGTTTGGCACCGCCGTTGCCTCTTCTTCTCCCGCCGTGGCGGCGCGTTGTTCTTTTGTAGAAGCAAAGACGGGCGCGTTTTCATCACAAAACATCACCGACCCGACACTCGGCACACGGGGACTTTCACTCATGCGCTCGGGTGTTGGCGCGGCGGAGACAATTGACACACTTAAACGAGAAGACGCGAATATCGCTTATCGACAAATATTGACGGTGGACAAAAACGGTGATGCGGCGGCTTTTTCAGGTGTGAATACGCTGGGCGTGAATGCCGAAGTTGTCGCCGACAACGCCGCTTGCGCCGGCAACTTACTCGCCGATGACAATGTTATAAACGCCATGATGGACGGTTTCTTACACGCAGAGGGACATTTTGGCGACCGGTTATTGTCCGCATTGCGGGCGGCGTTACAGGCGGGCGGCGAAGCGGGACCGATACATTCCGCCGGGATTAAAATCGCCGACAAAACCGAATGGCCGTTTGTGGATTTGCGTTGTGATTGGAGCGAGTCATCTTGTCCGGTTGAGGAATTAACTCACACATGGAATGTTTATCATCCGCAAATGAACGACTATATTCAACGCGCGCTTGAACCGGCAAAAGCGCCGCGTTATCATGTACCGGGCGAGTTATCCGAGGAGTCACCCGCGCCGAATGAGGAGGAAACCCGATGAGCGACACTGAATTAACCTTACAACAATGGCAAAAAGAAGCCGCCGCCGTGCGCTTTCGCCGTGAATGTTTTATTGACGGCAAGTTTTGTCCGTCCGCATCGGGCGAAACTTTTGACAATATTAATCCCGCCAACGGCGAAACATTATCCACCGTCTCCCGCGGCGGTGCGGAAGACATTGACCGCGCAGTGACGGCGGCTCGGCGGGCTTTTGCTGACGGGCGTTGGTCACGACAGGCACCGGACGCGCGCAAAAGAGTTTTACTGACTCTTGCCGATTTAATTCGCAGCAATGTCCGCGAAATGGCGTTGTTGGACAGTTTGGACATGGGAAAACGAATCGTAGACAGCATCGCCATTGATGCGCCGGGAGCGGCGAATTTTTTTCAATGGCATGCCGAGGCAATTGACAAAATTTACGGTGAAATTGCCCCCGCCGGAGCGGGTAATTTAGCGCTTATCCGGCGCGCGCCGATGGGCGTTGTCGGTTGTGTGGTGCCGTGGAACTTTCCATTGGACATGGCGGCGTGGAAACTGTCCGCGGCATTGGCGGCGGGCAACAGTGTCGTGCTTAAACCCGCCGAACAATCACCGTCATCGGCGTTGCGGTTGGCGGAGTTGGCGGCGGAAGCCGGTTTGCCCGACGGTGTATTAAATGTCGTACCCGGTTATGGAGAAGAAGCAGGCGCGGCGTTGGGACTGCACATGGATGTGGATTGTCTGGCGTTTACCGGTTCCACCGAAGTCGGCAAGTTGTTTCAACGTTATGCGAGTGAAAGTAATATGAAACCGGTGTGGCCGGAAACCGGCGGCAAGAGTCCGAATATTATCTTTCCGGACGCCGATTTGGATGTCGCATGCGACATGGCGGCTATCGGCATTTTCTTCAACCAAGGCGAAGTGTGTTCGGCGAATTCACGATTGTTGGCGCATCGTTCAATTCGCGAAGAAGTCGCCGAAAGACTGGCGGCAAAGACGGAATCTTTTCGTCCCGGCGACCCGCTTGACCCAAAATCAGGTTTGGGCGCGATGGTGGATGTGGCACATGCCGGGCGCGTTATGGATTATGTGGAAAGCGGCAAAAAAAGCGCGCGCCTGCTTGTCGGCGGCGAGCGCATGACCATTAATAATTCGGACGCCTATATCAGTCCCGCGGTGTTTGACAATGTTCCGCCGCAGTGTGCGATTGCGCGGGAGGAGATTTTTGGACCGGTGTTGGCGGTCATGGAATTCAATGATGAAACGGACGCCGCCGCCATTGCCAATGACAGTCCTTACGGACTTGCCGCATCGGTATGGACGCGTGACTTGGGACGCGCATTGGACATGGCTGACCGGTTGCATGTCGGCACCGTGTCCATTAACACGGTTGATGCGCTGAGCCCCATGACTCCCTTTGGCGGCATGAAACAATCCGGATACGGACGTGATTTGTCGCTGCATTCTTTTGACAAATACAGCGCGCTTAAAACCGTCTGGGTTAAATATTAACCGCCGGCGACGATGAGCGCCCGTTTTACCTTTCGCCGGTTGGAATACTTTGTCGCCGTGGGCGAAGCCGGTTCCATTGCGGGAGCGTCTCAAAAACTCAACATCGCCCCGCCCTCCATTTCCGCGGCGATTATGAAGCTGGAAGAAGAGTTTGGCATGCAATTGTTCGCCCGCAAACAAGCGCACGGACTCGCGCTGACCCGTGAAGGACGGCGGTTTTTTGAAGAGTCAAAAAAACTGTTGCGACAGGCCGGCAAACTGGAAAACATCGCGGCGGACATGCGCGGCACGGCTTCGGGCGTTTTGCATGTCGGATGTTTACAAACGGTCGCGCCGATTGTCATGCCCGAACTTCGTAAAAGTTTTGAGGCGAAACATCCGGACGCCCGCATTGCGCAAACCGAAAACCATCAAGCGGGACTGTTGGCGGGATTGCAAAGCGCGGATTTGGACATGTGTCTGACTTACGATTTGGACCTGCCGCCCGATATTTGTTTTGTCCCGCTGGTGGATTTGCCCGCTTATGTCATGTTGCCGCCGTCCCATCAATTGTCGGCGCGACAATTTATCTCACCCGCCGAACTTCGCAATGAGCCGTTAATTTTGTTGGACCTGCCGCTTAGCGCGAAATACTTTCTATCCATGTTTCATGCCGCAAAAATCAAACCCCGCATTGCCGAACGCTCCAAAGACATGGCGTTGGTGCGCGCCATGGTGGCAAACGGATTCGGTTATTCACTCGGCAACATTCGTCCGCAGTCTTCACAGTCGGCGGACGGCAAACCGTTAAAGTATGTCCCTCTCAAAAGCGGACTGAGACCGATGCGGCTGGGACTGGCGTTTTGCCGGAGTGATTATCCGACGGCGGCGGCGGCGGCGTTTCGCGCGCATTGTCGAAAAACAATTACCGGTAAAAACTTGCGCGTCACCGGCGCGGCAAAGAATGAAAAACCGTCATGACAACGGGACGTTATGATGTTTTGTTTCAGCCGATGAACATCGGTCCCAAAACGGCGAAGAATCGTTTTTATCAGGTGCCGCATTGCAACGGCGGCGGTTATCGCGACCCGTCCGCCGCCGCCGCCATGCGCGGCGTCAAAGCCGAAGGCGGCTGGGGCGTGGTGTTTACCGAACAATGTGAAATGCATCACTCTTCGGAAATCACTCCGTTTATTGAACTGCGTTTGTGGGAAGACCGAGACATTCCCATGCTCGCAAAAATGGCGGCGCAAATTAAAACACACGGCGCATTGGCGGGCATTCAACTTGCTTATCCCGGGATAAACGGTCCCAATTTATATTCGCGCGAAGTCCCAATGGCGCCGACCGCAATGCCGATTCGCACTTTTACCAATGACCCGGTGCAGGCGAGAATGATGACAAAAAAAGACATTCGCCTTTTGCGACAACAGTTTGTCGCCGCCGTCCGCCGCGCGCATCAGGCGGGATTTGACTTGGTGTGTTTGTACGGCGCACACGGTTTCGGCGTTTTTCAACACTTTTTATCGCGCATCACCAATCAACGAAGTGATGAATACGGCGGCAGTTTGCAAAACCGCGCGCGACTGACCCGCGAAATCGTCTCCGACGCCAAAGAAGCCGCCGGCGGCGACATGGCAATTACATTAAGATTGTCGTTGGACGAACCCGGCGACAACGGGTTTTCCAATGATGAATTGCGTGAGTTTGTCGGCATGCACGCCGATTTGCCCGACTTGTGGGATTTGGCGCGCGGCGCGTGGGAGGACTGTTCCGCCTCATCCCGCTTTCGCGAAGAAGCGGCGCAGGAAGAACTGGTGCGCGGCATTAAATCACTGACCGACAAACCGGTTGTCGGCGTGGGATGGTTTACTTCGCCGGATGCAATGGTAAAACAAATTAAATCCGGCGTTTTGGATTTTATCGGCTGCGCCCGTCCTTCCATCGCCGACCCGTTTTTGCCGAAGAAAATACAGGAGGGACGAAGTGACGACATTCGCGAATGCATCGGCTGCAACATGTGCATTACCGGTGATATGACCATGTCGCTTTCGCGCTGTACTCAAAACCCCTCTTTTATGGAGGAATGGCGAAAAGGATGGCATCCGGAAAAGATGAATCCCAAAGGCGAATCGCAAACAGTGTTGGTGGTCGGCGGCGGTCCCGCCGGATTGGAAGCCGCACTGTCTCTGGGACGGCGCGGTTATGATGTCGTGCTCGCCGAAGCCGAAAAAGAACTCGGCGGAAGAGTCATCGCCGAAGCAAAACTGCCGGGACTCGCCGCATGGCGACGGGTGAAAGATTATCGCGAACACCAACTTAAAAAAATGCCGGGCGTGTCGCTGCATGTCGCAAACCGCATCGGCGCGGATGATGTTCTTTCTTTTGGCATTCAACATGTGGCGGTCGCGACCGGCTCCATGTGGCGGAAAGACGGAGTCGCCCGACAACATGTCACGCCCGTTCCGAAAACCGGCGACATGACAATATGGACGCCGGACGACATTATGGCGGGAGATGTTCCCGCCGGCGAAGTGGTGGTTTTTGACGACGACCACTATTACATGGGCGGTGTTTTGGCGGAGTTGCTTGCGCAAAAAGGCGCGCATGTTACTTTGTTGACTCCCTCCGCGCATGTGTCGGATTGGACGCGCAATACTTTGGAACAAGCCGCCGTTCATCAACGACTGGCGGCGGCGGGAGTGAACATCATTCTCAACCGCGGACTGGCGGAAATTCATGATTCACATGTCACATCGTGTTGCATGTATACCGGCGAACAAACGTCTTTGCCGTGCGAAGCGCTGGTGATGGTCGCGTCCCGTATCAGTAATGACTCACTGTGGCGGGAATTGAATGAGAGAGAAGCGGAATGGGCGGATTGCGGCATTCTCTCGGTAAAAATATTCGGAGACGCCGAAGCGCCCGGACCTATTGCCTGGGCGACTTACGCCGGACACCGCTATGCGCGAGAATTGGACGGTGAAAACATCGGAGA
>JAWONR010000022.1:0-6382 GCA_033865115.1 Candidatus Persebacter sydneyensis
GAGGAAAAAAAGGAGGATTAACTCCGCATTTTTTTGCCGTCCGGGTCATAAGGCGGATTCAAACAAACGCGCGCCGGACAACGCGCGCCCAATATTTCCACCTCGCATTCACAACCGTCTTTGGCGTATTCGTCCGCCAAATATGCCATCGCCAAACTTTTGCCGATGTAATGTCCGTAACCGCCCGAAGTGCAAAAACCCGCGTATTTGCCGTTCGCATAAACCGGCTCATCACCGACAACATCCGCATCTTTCGCCTCCACCGACAACAACACCCGATGTCGTTTTGGCTTTTCCGCCGCCGCCGCTTCACGACCGACAAACGACTCTTTATTCAAATCCACAAACGCCGACAAACCCGACTCGGCGGGAGTGAAATCTTCGCGAAAATCCATCGTCCAAGCGCCAAATCCCTTTTCCAAACGCATGGACATAAACGCATATCCGCCAAACGGACGAAGTCCCAAATCATCACCCGCCGCCGATATTGCGTCATGCAATGCGAGTAAATATTCAGGCGCGCAATATATTTCATAACCCAGTTCGCCGGTAAACGACACTCGCGCCGTTGTTGTCAAAACGCCGCCGACTTCCATGCGCCGTATGCTCATAAATCGAAACGCCTCCGCCGAAACATCTTCGCGGGTGAGTCGCTGCAACAACTCCCGCGCCTTTGGACCGGCGATGGAAATGCCATGCATGTTGTCCGACAGATTATTAACAACAACACCGGAAGACGGCATGTGCGTTAGAAAATAACGCCGATGCGCCAATTGCGCCGCGCCGGAGCCAAACAATAAAAACCGCCCGCCGCCCATGTTGGCAACCGACAAATCTCCAAGTAATCTTCCCTTCGGCGACAACAAGGGAGCGAGACGAATGCGACCGACATCCGGCATGCGACATGCCAAAATGCGGTTGAGAAAGTCCGTTGAGCCGTCACCGACAATTTCATGCTTGGCGAAATTCGCCACTTCAATATAACCGACTTTTTCACGCACTGTCCGGACTTCTTCCGCCACCGTCTCAAAAGCGTTGGAGCGCAAAAAAGTCGGCGTTTCAGTTTCTCCGGGTTTGCCAAACCATAATGCATGTTCCAAACCAAAACTGTCGCCAAAAATCGCGCCCATGTTTTTAAAACGGTCATACAACGCCGTTGTCCGCCACGGACGCATGGCGGGGAGTTGTTCATTGGGATACGACACTTGAAAACGCCGCCCGAAATTCTCCACCACTTTCATTGTCGTATATTGACGAGTCGCAAAATCACCAAATCGCGCGACATCCATTGCAAAAACATCCATGCCCGGCTCGCCTTCCACAAGCCAGTCGGCAAACACTTTGCCAATTCCCGCGCCTTGACAAAATCCCGCCATCACACCGCATGCCAGCCATAAGTTGCGAATACCCGGCGCGGGACCGACTAACGCATTGCCGTCCGGTGCGAATGTGAAAGGACCGTTCACGACTTTCTTAATTCCCGCCGTTGCCAGTTTGGGAAAATGTTGAAACGCCACATCCAACCGCGGCGCGATGCGTGACAAATCATCGGGCAATAACTCATCGGCGAAATCCCAAGGCGTATTGTCCACCGCCCACGGTGAGCCGTTTTCCTCGTATGCACCGAGCAACATGCCCATGCCTTCCTGCCGCCCGTAAGCATTGCCGTCAAAATCAACCATTGACGGTAATTCATGTCCCAAATTTTTAATTTCATCAATCGGCTCGGTGATTAAATAATGATGCTCCATTGCCTGCACCGGTAATTCCATTCCCGCCATGTGTCCGACTTCGCGCGCCCACAATCCGCCGGCGTTTATGACAATGTCCGCTTGCACTGTTCCTTTGTTGGTTTCAACTTCCCACTCGCCGCCGGATTTTTGTCGCAACGCCTCCACTTTGGTTTGTCGACAAATTTGTGCGCCGTATCGCCGCGCGGCTTTGGCAAACGCCTGAACCACTCCCGCCGGGTCAATATGACCGTCCAGCGGGTCGTATAACGCGCCTAAAAAATGACTCGGGTCAATTAATGGATGTTTTTCACGCGCTTCTTCCAACTCAATAAACCTCATCTCCGGATTTTGTTCCCGGTTTTTCGCCTGCTCTTGAATTAAATAATTCATCCGCTCTTTGGTGGAAGCCAAATAAATCCCGCCCGTGCGGTGTAAACCGATGTTTTGTCCGGATTCCTCCTCCAACTGCGGATAAAAGCGGAGTGTGTCCAACTGCAACGCCGACAAGTTGGCGTTGGAATTAATAATGTGAAACTGTCCCGCCGCGTGCCATGACGAGCCGCATGACAACTCACGCCGCTCCAGCAGAAGCAAATTATCCCATCCTTTTTTCGCCAAATGGTATAAAATACTACAACCAACAACGCCGCCGCCGATAACCACAACGCGCGCGTGCGCCGGTAAATTTGATATGTCCGCCATCATTCGTCTCCTGTCATTGTTTGCGCTTTTTGCATCGCCTATTATAACCGCTGCATCGGCGGAAGAAACGCCCTCGCTGACGACAATTACACTCACCATAAACGGCGGCACACTGCGCGCCGAAGTCGCCGATGATGGAAGCTCACGACAGCAGGGACTTTCAGACCGCGAGCATTTGCCGCCTGATTCCGGCATGTTGTTGGCGTTTCCAATGCCAAACAACTTTTGTTTGTGGATGCACAATGTTTATTTTGATTTGGATGCCGCATTTTTGGACGACCGCGGCACCGTCATTGCCACCGTCGCCATGAAAGAGGAAACCAAAAATTTACACTGTCCTCCCGCACCGGCACAATACGCCGTTGAAACACCCGCCGGCTGGCTGAAAAAATATAACGTTCAACCCGGTGATGCAGTGTTGGGACTGCCGCCCGTGTCTGAGCCTGTTCCCGCTCCCATAGAATAAGAATGTTTGCGATGAACGCCGCGTTAATCGCGGTAGGCGGGTTCTTCGGAGTCCAAAATCGCACAGAGTTCGTCAAAATGACGCTGTTGCCCGGGATAATCCTCCCACTGTCGCGCGGTTTTTTCGGCGGTGTCATCATCCACAATAAACAACGGAGCACCCGATGACATGGCAAAATATTGATTGCGACATGCGCGTTCAAAGTAATACATTAAATCAAACGCTTCGCCGACAGTCGCCGCCGCCGTCATCACACCGTGTCCGCGCATCACCAACACTTTTTTATCGCCCAACGCTTTTGCCTGTCTCGCTGATTCTTCTTCCGCCAACAACATGCCGCCGAACTCTTCGTCATAAGCGACTCGGTTAAAAAAACGACAGGCGTTTTGGTCAATCGGCAAAAGAGACCACTTTGCCAAAGACGCCATCGCCGTTGAATATGTCGGATGTAAATGCATAATACAACGCGCATGCGGGACATGCCGATGTAAATACGCATGCAAACACCATGCAGTCGGGTCTACGCCGTCCGAGGGCGAGTCTGAATCTGGAAATAATGACAATAAATCAGAGGCACACATGCGTGAAAAATGTCGTCCGGCGGGATTCATCAAAAACCGCCCGTCATCCGCCGCAACACTGAAATGATTCGCAATGCCTTCATGCATGTCCAGCCGCGCCGTCCAGCGAAACGCCGCCGCCAATTCCGCCCGTAAACGTGTTTCTTCGGCGTCCATCGCCGGTATTCTCGCTAATTCAGTCATGACATTTCCCTCCTATGTTGTTAAAGTTAATGAATTATGGCAAACAATGTCCATGTCCATTAAATCAAAATTATGCGGATGTTTTGGGATAACCCAATGTTTCCATCGCCGTTTTAACTTCATCCAAAATGGCGGGGTCGTCTATGGTCGGCGGTGTTTCATATTTTTCACCGTTGGCGATTTTACGCATAACGGCGCGCAAAATTTTACCGCTGCGAGTTTTTGGCAAACGCGGCACCACGGCAACAAGTTTAAACGCCGCCACCGCACCAATGCCTTCTCTCACCGCGGCGACAAGTTCACGACAAACATCATCATACGGGCGGGAAACACCGGAATTTAACACCACAAGTCCCAACGGCAGTTCGCCGCGAAAGTCATCGGCAACGCCAAACACCGCCGCTTCGGCGACATCAACATGCGCACACAACACTTCTTCCATTTGTCCGGTGGACAAACGATGTGCGGCGACATTAATAACATCGTCAATGCGACTCATCACATGCACATCACCGTCTTCGTCAATCATGCCGCTGTCGCCGGTCAGATAATATCCCGGATAAGTGGCAAAATAACCTTCACGCATGCGCTCTCGTGCGTTCCAAATTGTCGGAAAATTTCCCGGCGGCAACGGCAGTTTAACCGCCAAGTTGCCGAGTTCTCCGGCGGAGAGTAAATTGCCTTCATCGCCCAGCACGCATAAATCATAACCCGGCATCGGTTTACACGCCGAGCCCGGTTTTGTTGGAAAAGCTTCAACGCCCAGCGGATTTGCGGCTATCGCCCAGCCGGTTTCGGTCTGCCACCAGTGGTCTATGATGGGCGTTTTAATATGTCGTTGCAACCATGAAATTGTATCCGGGTCCGACCGTTCACCGGCGAGCCATTGTGTCTTTAAACAGGATAAATCATATTTCCCCACCAAATCACCGCCCGGGTCTTCTTTCTTAATCGCGCGCACGGCGGTCGGAGCGGTAAACATGGCGGAAACACCGTGTTCGGCGATAACTCGCCAAAACGCCCCCGCATCCGGCGTTCCCACCGGTTTGCCTTCATACAACACGGTCGTATTGCGATTAAACAACGGCGCATAAACAATATAAGAATGTCCGACCACCCAGCCAATATCCGACGCCGCCCAATACACTTCACCCGGTGCGACATCGTAAATATGTTTCATCGTCCAGCGCAGCGCAACTGCGTGTCCGCCGTTGTCGCGGACAATTCCTTTTGGCGCGCCGGTGGTGCCGGAAGTGTACAAAATATACAACGGCGCCGTCGCATCCACTTTCGCACATTCCACCTCTTCCGCGCCCGCCGTCCATTCTTCCCATTCCACATCGCGTCCGGCGACCAAATCGCATGTCTGTTGAGGACGCTGCAAGATGGCACAACCCGCCACTTTGTGTTCGGCAATTTCCAATGCGCCGTCCAAAAGAGATTTGTAATCCACCACCCGTCCCGGTTCCAAACCGCAGGAAGCGGATACAACAAACTTCACTTTTGCATCATCAATACGGGCGGCCAACTCTTTGGAACTAAATCCGCCGAAAACAACAGAATGCACCGCGCCAATGCGCGCGCAGGCGAGCATCGCAAACACCGCCTCCGGCACCATCGGCATGTAAATAATCACCCGGTCGCCGTATTCCACACCGCTTCTTCGCAGTGCGCCGCCGATTCTGGCGGTTTCCGCTTTAAGTTGTGCGTAAGTATAACGGCGTTGTCCGCCGGTCATCGGACTGTCGTAAATCAACGCCGCTTGTTCGCCAAAACCATCGGCGACATGCCGGTCAACGGCGTTTTCACATGTGTTTAATTGTCCTCCGACAAACCAGCGGTAAAACGGCGCGTCCGAATCATCAAGAATTTTATCCGGCGGTTTTTGCCATTTCAATTCGCGCGCCGCCTCCTCCCAAAACGCCTCCGGTGCCTCGCGCGCGCGCGAAAACAATTCGCGATAACGACTCATGCCTTCGGCGAATTAGATCGATGACCAAGGCGCGCGATCACGATGACGCGGACGCCGACGCGGGGGTCTGACTTCCGCTCGTCGATTCGCCGTTAAAATATTCGCGCGTTACCTTGAACACCATCGGCGCCAGTAACAACAACCCGATGAGATTCGGCACCGCCATCAACCCGTTAAGCGTGTCGGACAAGTTCCACACCAAATCCACCTTGAAGTTGGCAAAACTCAACGCCGCCAAAACCCACAATATCCGATATATCACGACCGTTTTTTCCTTAAACAAAAACTGCCAGCAACGCTCGCCGTAATAAGACCAGCCGAGAATCGTGGTAAACGCGAAAACCGCCAGCGCAATGGTCACAATATATTGTCCGCCGCTGATGGTGTCGGAAAACGCCGTTGAAGTCAACACCGCACCGGTAAGTCCGCCGCCGTCATCACCCGTCGCCATCCACGCGCCGGAGGTCAAAATCACCAGCGCCGTCATCGTACAAACGATAATCGTGTCAATAAAAGTGCCCAACATGGCAATAATGCCCTGCCGAACCGGATTGTCAGTCTGCGCCGCCGCGTGGGCTATCGCCGCCGAACCAAGACCGGCTTCGTTGGAGAAAACACCGCGCGCAACACCAAAACGAATCGCCGCCGCCACCGCCGCGCCGGCAAAACCTCCCGTCGCCGCCGCCGGTTCAAAAGCGTATTTGAAAATCAAACCAAACGCCTCCGGCACCTTGCCGATGTTAAT
>JAWONR010000022.1:6482-10302 GCA_033865115.1 Candidatus Persebacter sydneyensis
GCGAACTCACCGACACCGTTGCGCAAATAATACATCGGTCCGCCGACATATTTGCCTTTGTCATCCACTTCGCGATAGCGCACCGCGCATACCGCTTCGGCGTATTTGGTCGCCATGCCAAACATGGCAATAAGCCACATGTAAAAAATCGCACCCGGTCCGCCCAAAGCAATGGCGGTTGCCACTCCGGCGATATTACCGGTGCCGACTGTCGCCGACAATGCGGTCATCAGGGCATTAAACGGTTTGACTTCGCCGGCGCCGGTGCCAGCGCTGCCTTTTGCGAATAAGAGACGAAAACCATAACCGACTTTTCGCCATGGCATAAACACCAGCCCAAGCGTGAGCAACACTCCGGTAACGCCCAACATGCCCAACATCGGCGGACCCCAGGCAAAACTATTAATATCTCCGATAATTGTATTAAGTTGTTCCATGACGCTCTCCTCTGAATTCCCCGCCGTCTTTGGCGCGGGCAATTGCCTAATTTATAACAAATTTCCGCGCGCAAACAAAATTTACCGCCGGCGGCGTCAATATTTCCGCAAAACTTTCAGAAAATGCCCCGCATACCGCGCCTGTTTTGCCACGCCGACACCCGGAATTTCCCCCAATTCTTCTTTCGTACTTGGTCGGCGGCTCGCCATTTCCACCAGCACGGTGTCGTGAAAGATGACATATGCAGGCACGCCTTGTGTTTTCGCCAGTTGCATGCGCAATTCACGCAGAGCGTCAAACACTTCCAAATCTTTGTCGTTTAACTGCGTTGCCGGTTTTTTATCCGTTGTCGCCGCCGCGGCTTTACGCGCGCGCGGCGGACGCGGCGTTTCTCGGCGAAATGACACGGTTTTTTGATTGCGCATGACCTCCCACGCCGCCGGCGTCAGTTTTAACGCGCCGTATCCTTCAACATCCGGATTCAGAATTTCCGCAAACGTCAATTGTTGCGCGACCAAAGTCCATTCTTTCGCCGACAATTCATCGCCGATGCCAAACGTGCTGAGTTTGTCATGATTCAACCGCCGTATTTTGTCGCCGGGTTCGCCTTCGGTTTTGCCGAGCAATATGCTGATAATATGTTGCGCGCCAAACCGCTCGCCGGTGCGCACCACGCATGATAAAAACTTCTGCGCCGCCTGTGTCGCGTCCCACATTTCCGGAGGCTGTCGACAGTTGTCGCAATTGTTGCACGGCGGCTTGTAAGTTTCGCCGAAGTATTTTAACAATGTTTCGCGGCGGCAGACGGCGGAATGACAAAATCCCATCAAATCGTTAAGTTTCTGCCGTTCTATGCGGCGGATGTTTTCCGGCGCATCACTGTTTTCTATCCACCCGCGCATGGTTATCGCATCGGAAACGGTGTATAACAACAACGCCTGCGCCGGCAGTCCGTCCCGTCCGGCGCGTCCGATTTCCTGATAATATCCTTCAATGCTTTTGGGCATGTTCATGTGTGCGATAAAACGCACATCCGGTTTGTTAATCCCCATTCCAAAAGCGATGGTCGCGGCGATAATCACGCCTTCTTCATGCGCGAAAATGCTTTGGTTGCTTTCGCGCGTTTTTTTGTCCATGCCGGCGTGATAAGGCAGCGCGCGAAGTCCCTCTTTTTCCAAAAATTCGGCGGTTTCTTCGCTTTTGCGCTTTGACATGCAGTAAACAATTCCCGACTGTCCGCGGTGAGGGTTGATAAAGTCCATCAATTGTCGGCGCGCGTCATCGCGGCGCACCGCCGCAAAACTAATACTGGGACGGTCAAAACTCGCGATAAACATGCGGGCGTCACGCAGGTGAAGTTTTTCCACAATCTCCGTGCGCGTCCGCGCATCGGCGGTCGCCGTCAGTGCAAGCCGCGGCACTTGTGGAAACAGCTTCGCCAGCCGTCCCAGCTTAAGATATTCCGGGCGAAAGTCATGTCCCCATTGCGAAACACAATGCGCCTCGTCAATCGCAAACAATGCGATGGTTGTTTTTTGTAAAAGCGACAATGTGCGCTCGTTCAACAATCGCTCCGGCGCGATATACAGCAAATCCAACTCGCCCTCCGTCAGGGCGCGTTCGGTTTCCGCCGCCTGTTTGGGGGTTAAAGTGGAATTTAAAAACGCGGCGCGCACATCGTATTGTGTCAGTGCATCCACTTGGTCTTTCATTAATGAAATTAACGGTGATACGACAACCGCCGTTCCTTCCCGCAACAATGCCGGGATTTGATAACACAACGATTTGCCGCCGCCGGTCGGCATTAACGCCAGTGCGTCTCCGCCCTCCAACACTCGCGCGATGACTTCGCTTTGTCGTCCGACAAAGTCGCGATGTCCGAAAGTTTTTTGTAAAACACTCCGCGCGTCTTCGCCGGCGAGCGGCGCATCGGCGGAGGCGAGCAAATCTTCCTTCATTTTACGGGCTTAAGATTCCGCATCAGGGACAGGGATTAAAGTGTTTGTCGCCCAGCGCGTCCAACTCTTGCCGGCAGTCATCGTCAATTACCATGTCGGCGGCGGCGATGTTTTCCCGCAGTTGTTCAAGCGAAGTCGCGCCGATGATGGAAGATGCAACAAACGGATGTTGAACGGTGAATGCGATGGCGAGTTGTGTCAGACTCATGCCCCGCGCGCGCGCCAGCGCCGCATAATCAATGATTGCCGCCTGTGCTTTTGGCGTTGTATAACGTTTGTAATATTTCGCCCAGCGCGTGAGTCGCGCCCCCGCCGGTTGTGCGCCGTCCATGTATTTGCCGGTTAATGCGCCAAAAGCCAGCGGTGAATAGGGCAATAATCCGCAGTTTTCGCGCGCTGAAATTTCCGCCATGCCAATTTCATAACTGCGATTAAGCAGGTTATAAGGATTTTGCACGGACACCGGGCGCGGCATGTTTTGTTGTTCCACAAGCCGAAAATGTTCCAACATCCCCCACGGTGTTTCATTGGAGACGCCAAAGGCGCGAATTTTACCGGCGTCAATTAAATCGCGCATCGCCGCGGCGGTTTCTTCCAGCGGAGTCATGTCTTCGCGTTTGTCGTGTGTGTAGTTTGGACGTCCGAAAAAATTGGTGTTGCGGTCGGGCCAGTGTGTTTGATACAAATCCAAATAATCGGTTTGCAGCCGCCGCAAACTGTCTTCCACCGCCGTCATGATGTTTTTGCGGTTGAGTCGCGATTTGCCGTCTCGAATCCATCGCAAACCGGGACCGGCGATTTTGCTTGCCAAAACAACATCATCGCGTTTTTTGCGCTTGGCGAGCCATGTGCCGATATGACATTCGGTCTCGCCCTGTGTTTGTTCGGTTATCGGAGACGGATAAATTTCGGCGGTGTCAATGAAGTTCACGCCGGCGCCGACGGCATAATCCAATTGTGCATGCGCTTCTTGTTCGGTGTTTTGTTCGCCGAAAGTCATCGTGCCAAGACAGATGACGCTCACGCTCATGCCGCTGCCGCCCAGGGGTCGGTATTCCATCGTCCGTTCCTCCATAAAAAATTAAAACCGTCCGAATTATAACGGCAAGACGGCGGGCGGGCAAAACACAACGGCGGGGGAGGCACAGAACAGGCGAAAAAAATAGGTGTTTTTGTCATATTGGGGGCGTTTTTGGATTAAAATTCCACTGATGGCGGGGGTATAGCTCAGTTGGTAGAGCGCTTGCATGGCATGCAAGAGGTCAGCGGTTCAAATCCGCTTATCTCCACCGGACAATCTAGGTCCCCATCGTCTAGAGGCCTAGGACACCGCCCTTTCACGGCGGCAACAGGGGTTCGAATCCCCTTGGGGATGCCTTTTTTTGAGGTGGGAACACGATGACGACTCTCTATCAACAACAGAG